>JAZDIF010000022.1:0-12405 GCA_043805205.1 Microcaldota archaeon | reverse complement strand
GGGTAGTTTTCGGAAGCGTTCTTTCCTCCGGCGAAAAACACGTAATTCACCGCAGCCGGAACTTCCTTTGAATAGCGAAAAACGATTCCTTCGAAAGCTCCCCTGTCGAAATCTTCCAGAAAGTCCGTCAGCATTTGCAGCCGTTCTTCGAAAATCAGCGAGCCGTCGTTCAAAATGGCTGAAGCGGTTTTTTGAACCATCCGCGCGTCTTCAACAGTCAACCGCAACATGCTTTTCTTGGAAGAAATCAACGACGAAATGTCGAGCAAATCCCGTTCCGAGTACTCCATTGAGTCTTTCAAAACAACGTGAATAATGCCGATGCTTTCAACAGTCGGGATTGAAAGCGACACTTTAGAGAAAACTTCGCGCTTGAGCGAAACCGGAACGTAAATCACCGGATCCTCTTGAAGCACCGTCGCCCCTTCCAGTTCCGAATCTTCTATTAGTTTCGAAGCGCTCGAAGCTACGCTCTTCGGAATTATTGACAATACGGTTACTGAAGAATCGGCGGTGGACAGGAACTTCAGCGTTTCCAAGCGCTTGCCTCCTTCAAAAGTGATTTCGTGGGAGTACGCCAGTTCGTTTTTCGAGTCTATTGGAATCTTCAGGGAGTCTGGTTCAACTACAACGGTTTTAGAAGCGTCTACGGTTGGAATGGGAGTGGGCAACCCCGTTTCTTCCTCCGCAGGAGAAGGAATTTCGGAAGGAAGTTTAGATTGGAAAAATCCTCCTGCGAACATCAAGACTGCGGAAACCAGCACCAAAAAAAGCAAGCCGAAAAACCACTTGTTTTCCATTATTTCCATTACTAAAGCCCCTCTTGAAAAAAGTACTATCGGAGTAATTAGAAAGAAAAAGGTATTAAAACGCCCGCTTGATTTAAGAGGGGAAAGGCAGTAAGAAAGTCAAGGTGGGTTTGTTGAAGGCGATAGCGCTAATCGGGCCTAGGGAAAGCGGAAAAAGCACGCTGGCTTTTTCCTTCTCGAAGTTCCTGGAAAAAAAGGGGTTTAAAACCGGCGTTGCGAACTTGGGCGAAGGCTCCAAGGCGTTGAAGTACGAGCCTTTTTGGGACGTTAGGAGCAAAAAGCAAAAGAAAACAGACTTGTTCAAAACCGCGAAAGGCGAAGGGTTCGACTTCATCCTGCTTGACTATACCGCTCCGTTGGAAGCTTTTTTCTTTACGAAAACCCAGCCGCTGGACAAAATCGACGTCGTCCTATTGGTTTTCGAAGCCGGAACTGCTTCGCACGAAGATGCTGAAGAACTCGCCAGGGTGCTTTCGGAAAGGATTGAAAAGAAAGTGATTCCAGTCGAGAACAAGAGCGAACTCTCGAAGGCGAGGTTTTCCTTCCCCTCAAGCGTGATAAGCGTGAGCGCCTGGGAGAAAATGGGATTCGAAAAACTCTTGAGCGTTATTTCCTGAAAAGTCATCGGGCGGCCGCTGCTTGGGAAAGCTTCACTTCAACTAACTTGCTCCCCTCTCTCCCTGCCATGGCCACGCCCACGAGGCAATCCGCATCCCTATACACTGCCTCGTTGTGCGTCACTACGATGAACTGGGTTGATTTCGTCAACGCCTTCAGCAAATTCGCCAATTTCCTCGAGTTCTCTTCATCGAGAGCGGCGTCCGCCTCGTCGAGAACGTAAACGCTCGACGGGTTCACCCCTTGGAGGGCAAAAATGAATATCAACGCCAAAAGAGACTTTTCGCCCCCGCTCATTAATTCAAGGTACTTAACGTCCTTGTTTTCCAGCTTTACTTGCATGGTGAGCCCGCCTTGGAACGGGTCTTCGGGATTTTCCAAAATCAAAATCCCGTCTCCGGAAAACACTTGCTTGAACAATTTGGAGAAGTTTTCGTTCACCTGGTCGAACGAGCGCATGAACGTGTCCTTCTTCTTCCCCTCAATCTCCTGAATCAAAAGCAAAACCGCCTTCCTCTCGTTCTCCAACTGCCCCAGCCGCTCTTTGTGCTGTTCGAACTCCCTCAGCTTCTCGTCGTACATATCCACGGACTTCATGTTGATTGGGCCCAACGCAGAAATTTCCTGCTCCAGCTCCTTCGCACTCACCGCCATCTCTCCCCTCTTCTCTACGCTCGCGTCTTCCAAAAGCTCCACTCCCTCGAAAGTCGAATACTGAGCTTTCAATCCCGTCAGCCGCTCTTCAACCGCAGCCCTCTTGTAGCCGACGTCTTCTTTCTTCGGCTGAACGTGCAGTTCCAACTCCGCCTGCATTTTTCCTTTCATCTCTCCCAGTTTGGAAACTTCCTTGTCGACAGCCTCGCTCGCGTCGTACAAATCGCGCATTGCTGAAGAGACTTTCTTCTGCTCTTCAACCTTCTCCCTCAAAATCCCGTTGTTTTTCCGTATCCTCTCGTCAGCCGCGTCGCTCTCCTCCCTCAGCAGCCTCACTTCCCCCTCCAACTCGCGCTCGCGCTTCGCCAAAACCTCGAACTGCTTTGCCAACGACGAGCATTCGGCTTTCTTCGCCGAAGACTGGCTGGAGTAATCTGCGATAGCAACCCTCAAGTCCGACAGCCTCTTTTCCTTCTCCCTCACCATCGTGCCGAACTGCTCTTCCTTCTCAGTATCCACAAGCTCTTTCGCGGAAAGGTACTTCGAGTTCAAGTCGGAAATCCTCCGCACGAGCTCGTTCCTCTCGCCTCCTTTCTTTTCAACCACTGCATCCAGCTGCTTGACTTCCTGCTTCAACTCCTGCGCAGCGCGCGAAACGTTCTTTTGCTTTTCGTCCCACGCTTTCTCCGTCTCGGTAACGTGCCTCAACTCCAATTCCGCCTTGGTTTTCGCAACTTCCAACTCCGCCTTCTTTCTCCTCAACTCTCCGAGCTCTTCCCTCGCTTGCGACAGCCTGGAAGAAACTTCAGTCCTTTCCGCGAGAATCTTTTCCAGCCGCTCTTCCCACTTTTGCAGTTCCTTCGCCTCGACGAACGGGTTTATTTCCTCCCTAGCCCTCCCGCCGCTCACCAAACCGCTTTGTTCTATCAGCTCCCCCTCGAGCGTAACCAGCCTCGCCTCTCTCGCCAGTTCCTCGGCGCTTGCAAAGTCCTTCATGACTAGCGTGTTGGCGCAAACGAACCTAACCGCCTTTTCAAACTTTTCCTCGAACTCAAGCAAATTGACGAGAAAGTCGACAGCCCCGTCCCTCTTCTTGAGCTTCAAGTCCGACTGCGAAAGCGAATAATCCTGGATTTTGTCCAGGGGAATGAACGAAAGCCTGCCCCAGTTGTTTTTCTTCAGCAAATCAATAGCCTTCCCCGCCGTTTTGACTGAATCCACAACAACATAGTGCATACGCTGTCCCAACGCCGCCGAAACCGGAAGAGAGTAAATTTGGTTGTAGTCGATCAACTGCTGCACGGTCCCGAAAACGCCCTTGACTTCATCCCTGATCCTATCCACAGTCTCAACAGCCTTGCTGCTTCCAGCAGCGCGCAAGCGCGCGTCCGCAGTGTTGATTTTCTGACTCGCATTCAGCCTCTCTTCGTCCAGCGAAGCTGATTTTTCCAGCAGTTTCTTCTCGTCCTCCAGCACTCCCTTCAACAGCGAGTCTATCCTGCCCAAGTCCAAACCCGCTTGCTCGACGGTTTTCTCCAGAAGGCTTTTCTGGTCGGAGTAGCCTTCGAACTGCCCTGTTTTCAGCCTCTCCAGCTCGCCCTGCTTCAACCTCTTTCTTTCCTCGGCCGAAGCCACTTCCACCTGCAGTTCTCCCAGGGAGTTTTTAACTTGCAAAAGCTCCTGCTCGAGCGAAGACATTTGCGCCCGCGCAGAATGAAATTGGCTTGAGAAAGATTTGCTTTGCGAAACCAGAGCGTCGTAATCCGCCTGTTTTTCCGAAAGAATCTTTTGCGCGGAAGCCAGTTCCTCCTCCACGTGCAAAAGCTCTTTCTTCGAGTACGAAAGGGAGTCTTCCGCCTTTCTCTTGTCAACGCTCGCTTCCTGGAGAGCCTTGTCCTTGCCCTTCACTTCCTCCCTGTTCTTTTCGATAACCGTTTTCGCATTTCCTATTTCATTCTGCAGAAGGTCGATCTGCCTCTGCAGCTCGCCTTCCTTCCCCTCGCTCTTTGCAATCATCTGCTTGTGGATCTCGTCCTTCTTCCTGTTTTTCTCGGCAATCTGCCCTTCCAAGCTCTTTATCTCATCGCTCAAAGCTCGGATCTTGTTGTCCAAATCCAGCGAGGAATTAATGAGCGACTCGAACTCCTTTTCCAAACCTGTTAATTCCAAGTGAAGCACTGTGGCTTTCGTGCGCTTCAAGAGAGAATCCAGCTGCAAAAACTTCTCCGCGTTCTTCTTGTCTTCGGACAACTCCTGCAAATACCCCTCCTTCTCCGCAATAACCGCCTTTTCCCCCGAAACCTTGGAATGAACCTTGTCCAGTTCCCCAATCGCTTCCTTCTTCTTATCCTCGTAATCGCTCACGCCGGCGATAAAGTCGATCATGCCGCGCCTGTCTTTCGGGTGCATCTCCACGATCTTCTGCACTTCCCCCTGCTTGATCACGTGCTGCGTGGAAAGGTTGATTTGCGCGAGAAACTCTTCCAAAACGTACTTCTTCACGCGCTTTCCGTCAATAGCGTATTTTATCTTCCCGTCCTTCCGCAAGACCCGCTTGATAGTGCGTTCTTTCGAACCGTCGGAAAGGATTACGGTAACTTCGGCAACGTTGTTGTCCTGGAAAATCAAATCGCGGATTTTCTTAACGCGCATTCCCTTCAAGCGCGATTCGCCTAACGCGAAAAGGATGGAATCGACGACGTTCGTCTTTCCGCTTCCGTTGGGGCCCACTATCGAATTGAATCCCGACTGGAATACGATTTCGCCCTTCCTGAAGCTCTTGAAGTTCTGCAGCATCACTTTCGAAACGAACACGGCGGGCTTCCCCTCTTGGTTTTTACGAATAGAAAAAAGCCGTGAAAGTTTTTTAAACTTCCCTCAGCCTCGCAAGAGCTTCCTCGAAGGCGGGTTTTAAAAACGAGGCGTTGAAGGGGGTGGGAGGAGCCCGCCCGAGAGAGCGCCGGCGGGGTAAAACGGCGCAATCAACCGGGCGAGCAATCCAGCACAACCCTCCCGTTTTCGCAAACCAATTCCTTAACCACCCACCGTGTTTGCTCAACTACATCCAAAACAGCCTTGTACGAAAGCTGGGTAACGTCAACCTTCATTTCCAAAACCACCTCTTTGTACTCAAGCGCAAATTCCGTCGAACGAGCAAAACATGCACAAGTCCTGCTCGTCCCCGCAGCACGATTCGAACTTCCTCCCGCAATTCAAACAAACCATTTCTTTCACCTCGCAGAGAGCGGAAACTACCCACTAAACGTTCGCTTAAAAGCCTGAGCAGACACCTGCTTTCCAGTGGTCGGGTGGTTCCACTAAAGCCGTTATAGAGGGAAAATCAGCGCAGGGGAACGAAAGCCACTGGAAGCAAGTTTTGCATCAAGGGCGTCCCGCCTTTTGCTTTCAAAACGAGCAGCAAGTCCTGCCCGAACAACCCCGAATTCTGGGGGTAAACCATTTTTCCCCCAGCCTTTAGCTGTTCGAACAACGTTTTGGGGAGGGAAGAGCATGCTGCACTAACGACAATCGCGTCGAAAGGCGCTTTTGCAGCATAGCCTTTCTTCCCGTCCCCGTGAATAAGCAAAACGTTCTTCCTTCCCGCCAGCCTTCTCCCCGCTTCTTTGAACAAACTCTCGAAAAACTCTATCGAAACCACGCTTCCTTTTCTCCCCACGAGCTCGCTCAACAACGCCGTCTGGAAGCCGAATCCAGTTCCCACTTCCAAAACCCTAGCGCCTTTTTTCAAAGAAAGCCTGTCGAGAATGAAAGCCAAGAGCGAAGGCTGGGAGGTAGTCTGCCCTTCGGGCAACGGAATCGGATGGTCTTCGAAAGCCATCGGCTTTAGTGCTTCGGGAACGAAGTTCCTGCGGTCGACTTTCTTGAAAGCTTTTGCTACCGCGGGGGAAACCCCTCTTTGCCCGATTAAAACCAGCAATTGGCTTTTGTTCATTTCTTTTTCTTCTTCAAAACGACTTCCAAAATCCCGTTTTTCAAGGAGTACTTCAGCGAACCTTCGTCCACCTCTGCAGGCAACCCGAAGGTTTTCGACAAGAGCCTGTTCGGATCCGAAACTCTTATTCCCAACTGCTTGGGAAAAGCCTTCAAGTGCAAGTGCTCTTCAACAACCCCAGGCAACTCGGCCACTATCGTAAGGTCGTCCTTGTTGTTAATCACGTCCATGAAAACATCCTTTTCCCCGTGCTTTTGCACAACCCTTCCAACCGGCCGGTTTTTGCCGAATTCCGTCAGCTTGGCCTTTCCCTCCGGCCCGAACTCGAGAGTAAAACCGTAAACCATCGGCTTGAACTTTCCCAAATCGTGCAAATCCCCCTTCTGCAACTCGCCGAAGTGGCTCTCCATCATCTCACGCATCATTTCCTCAATCTTGTCGAACTCCGCGAAAAAATCTTCGTCGAAACCCAAACTGCCGAACGGCCTCCTCTTTCCCATGCTTTTCACCTTCTCCCCAGCCCGCGCTCTAGGCGGGCGTTATCAGCACAATAATAAAATAAACCGCACGCAATATTTTAATTTGCTTGCTTTAAGGCAGCAAGATAGCCCCGTCGTCTAGGTTCTTTTCCCTTTCGGGGGAGAGAAAGGACAATGGTCCAGGATAGCAGCCTTTGGAGCTGTGGACGGCGGTTCGAATCCGCCCGGGGCTACTTTTTTTCAATACGCTTTAGCAAAGTAAGCTTGCGCGCGCGATTTGTTCCCGCAGTAAACGCAAACCCCGCCCTGCGAAGGCTTGGAATCGAAAGGAATAAAGCGTATATCAGCAGAGGTTTCTTCCTTAACCGCCTCTTCGCACCTCGCATCGCCGCACCAATCGCCAACCACGAAGCCCTTCCTCTCTTCGAGAATGGTTTTGAACTCCGCCATGGTTTTCGCTATGGTAACGTGCGAGTCGAGAAACAGCTTGGCTTTCAAAAACAGTTTCTGCTGGATGTCCGAAATAAGAAACTCAACCTTCTCCGCCACTTTGTCTTCAGTCACGAAGTCCTTCTCCCCCGAATCCCTACGGGCGATGGTAACGCCCAATTGCGCCAAGTCGCGCAAGCCTATTTCTATGCGTACGGGCACTCCGTTCAACTCCCACTGGTTGAACTTGAATCCCGGCGTCTTGTCCGAATCGTCTATTGCTATCCTCAAATTCAAGCGGGATATTTTTTCCTTGATGCGGTTTGCAGCGACGAGAGTCATCCTCCTCTCTTCATCGTTGTAGAAAATGGGGACTATGACCAATTGCACTGGAGCGATTTTTGGAGGCCAGATTAAACCGCGGTCGTCCCCGTGAACCATTATCGCTGCGCCTATCAACCGCGTTGAAACGCCCCACGACGTTTGCCACACCAAATCTTCCTTCTCATCCGCGGTTTTGAACTTGATGTCGAACATTCTCGCGAAATTCTGTCCCAAGTTGTGGGAAGTGCCCATCTGCAAGGCCTTGCCGTCGGGCATGAGAGTTTCGATGGTAGTGGAAAACAACGCTCCGGGAAACTTTTCCACCTCGCTCTTCAAGCCCTTGAGCACCGGAATTGCCAAAACTTCTTGGCACAAGTCCGCATACCAGCCTAATGCCCTCATCACTTGCTCGTCAGCCTCTTGCCTCGAAGCATGTGCAGTATGCCCTTCCTGCCACAGGAACTCCCTAGTGCGTAAGAAAGGCTTGAGGGTTTTCGTGTCCCACCGTATGACGTTGCACCACTGGTTGGTTTTGAAAGGCAAGTCGCGGTAGGAAGAAAGCCATTTCGAGAAGAAATAATACATTATCGTCTCGCTCGTGGGGCGCAACGCCAAACGCTCTCCCAGTTCTTCCTTTCCCCCTTGCGAAACCCACGCCACTTCCGGAACGAACCCTTCGAAGTGCTGCGATTCTTTCTTGAGGAAGGATTCGGGAATGAACATCGGGTAGTAAGCGTTCTTCACTCCATCCGCCTTAAAGAGAGGGTCGAGGTAAGCGTGGATTTTCTCCCAGACGAAGTAAGAATTCTCGCGGAACACCATGCACCCTTGCACCGGAGCGTAGTCCATCAGCTCGGCTTTCTGGACGACTTCCAAGTACCACTCCGAGAAATTGCCGTGCTTCTTGTTTTCCAGAGGCATGAAAGACTTTCACCACTGCGGTTTAAAATCGCTTTCTCCCAAGATTCTACTCATGGGAGAAATAAGCCCTTTTGCAAAACGAGGTTCTCGGGAAGACAGGATGTTCCGCCGGGACAAGATGTTTTTCGTCAAGTGGGTTAAGCCGGCTTTGACCGAAGTGGGGTTGACCGACCATCGGGCGAGAAAACGTGTTTTGCAAACGGCGATGGAAGCGGTATCAAAAACCGTTGACGAAATGGGAAAAGAAATCGAGGAAAGAAAGCAGTCTCCAATCCGCCTTTCCAAAGGCGAGAAGGCGAGGCTCGCAGGCTGGATTGCGTTGCAAACTTCCAAAACAAGACAAAATTTCGAGCCTTCCACCAAAACGAGGGAAAAAAGAGTGAGGACCTTCGTAGCGGCAAGCGACTATTTTCTTACCCCCGAAAGCATCGAGTACGCTGCAAGGCACGCGGTGGACTTGCACTTGGGATGGCAAACCGTTCCCGCGCTGCTCATGATAGCGAGAGTGCACAACGCAGCCCACAGGATTTACGAAACCCCCGAGGTTCTGCAAACTTTTGAATCGCATTTGGAAAAGCTAAAGCCGGACAAACCGCCCGCAGCACTCCCGGTTCGTGAAACGAAACTCAAGAAAGTCTTCCGGTTGGCTTGGGAACACAGGGCGGACATGCTGGAGGGACAGTTGCCCTTGGAAGCGTTCGAGGATTTCTTCGCACGCGATTCCGAGCGAAGCTGGAGCATGAGGCTCGTTGGGGGGTACGGCGCAGTGCCCGACGCGATTGCCGCCGGAGAGCTTTTCGCAAAACGAGCGATTGCGGAACGCAAGAAGAAAAAAGAACAAACGGCGTTGTGAACGAACGCTTGTTTCAAATTAAAATCCTGACGCAAGCGTCTTTCAAGCGCACTTCCTGCCCAACGCCCTCAAGGCTTTTGAACGAAAGCTCGGAATTCGTTTCCTTCTCCAGAAAACCCTTCCACCGCGACATCAAGTCTTGAGGCGCATCCACTGAAACGCTCGCTTTATCTGAAACGTTCAAGCCCTTTTTCTTACGCAGTTCCTGGATGCTCCTGGAAACCTCTCTCATCAACCTTTCCTCGAACAACTCTTGAGTTTCGCTGCAGTCCAAAAACACCGTTCCCTTGGAAAACTCCGCCTTGCGCACTACCTCCCCGTCCAGCTTTCCTACCGTAACGACTTTCGCGTTGGCGAACGCCTCAATTGTCTTCTTCAAAACCGAAACCGCTTTTCTTACAGCTTCGTCGTCGCTCTCCACGGCAACCGCCCTCACCGGCCACCGCAGTTTCAATCCGGCTTCCTGCCTCAAAGCGCTTGCCGTTTCAATCACTTCAAGGGCGAACCCCATCTGCCGTTCCAGCTCTTCATTCACTAGAACATCGCTAGACTCGGGATAAAGACAAAAGTGAACGCTCTCTTCCGAAAACTCGGCGTGCATTTCCTCGCAAACGAACGGAGTGAACGGCGCGAACGCCTTGACCACGCTCTCCATCACCGCCCTCAAAACCAACTGCGCGTTTTTCTTGTCTTTGCCTTCGTTGGAAGGTGAAACCCTGTCCCTGACCAGCTTGATGTAAGTGCGGGAAAAATCGTTCAAAACGAAATCCTGCAGCGCGGAAACGGTTTCGTAAAGCTTGAAGTTCCTACCGCTTTCCGCGGTTTTCAAAACCGAGTTCAACCTGCTCAAAACCCACTTGTCTTCCGAAGAAAGCGAAGCAAAGTCAAGCTTGTACCCAGCAACGGAATCCTTTGAAGTGTACGTTTGCACGAAAACGAACGAATTCCAGAAAACGTTCAAAAACCTTCCAAGCTGCTCGACATCCTCCCAGCTGAAGTAAAAATCTTCCGACGGATCGTGAGCCAGGAAGTATAGCCTGAGCGCATCCCGCCCGTGCTTTTGAATCACTTCTTCCGGAGCTACGATGTTGCCCAAACTCGTGCTCATCTTCACCCCGTGCGCGTCGAGGACGAAACCGTGGAAAATAATGTTTTTGAAAGGCGCCTTGCCGAAAGTGATCAAGCTTGTTATTAGTTGGGAGTTCCACCACCCGCGAATCTGGTCCACGCCTTCGATTTGCAAGTCGCAAGGCCACAGTTTTTCGAACAAATCTTTTTTCGAAGGATAGCCGAGTGAAACCCACGATGCCACGCCGGAGTCGAACCAAACGTCCAGCACGTCGGGAATCCTCTTGAACTCCCCTCCGCAGGAACACTTCCATTTTATGGCATCTATGGAAGGCAAGTGTAAGTCTATTTCCCCAGCAAAACCGCTCTTCTCACGCAATTCAGAAACAGTTCCCACTACTTCCGTCTTTCCGCACTTTCCGCACTCCCACACGGGCGCAGGAGCCCCCCAATACCTTTGCCGCGTTACGGGCCAGTCTTTCAAATTATCCAGCCAGTCTGCAAAACGGTCGCTAGCCCAAGCTGGAATCCAATTCACCTTCTGGTTTTCCTCTTTCAGTTGTTCCAGCATAGAATCTATTCGAATGAACCACTGGGGAGTGTTCAAGAACAGCAAAGGAGTGTCGCAACGCCAGCATTTCGGGTATTCGTGCGTTACGGTTTCCACTTTCACCAAGGCGTTCCGGTCAGTCAAAACTTCCAACACCGTCTTGTCCGCGTCTTTCGCGTACTTCCCTTCCAGCCACTTTCCGCCTTCGCTGTTGAAAACCCCGTCCAAACCAAGCGGCGAAGCAGGCGGCAAGCCGTACTCCTGCCCAACGGTAAAGTCTTCCCTCCCGTGGCCCGGAGCGGTATGCACCAAACCCGTTCCTTCTTCAATCGAAACAAAACGGGAGGACATTACAACCGTGAAAACGCGCTTGTTCTCTCTCGATAGTTTCTGCAATTGAGGCACTAAATCAGCGAAAGGGTGTTCGTAACGCAACCCGTCCAAATCCCTTCCTTTTAGCGTATCGAGAATTTCGAACTTCTTTCCGTTGAAAACGCTTTCAACCAAATCCTTGGCTACAACCAAAACCTCTCCGCCAACTCGTACTCTCGCATAATCGAAATCAGGGTGCGCCATGATAGCAAGGTTGGAAGGCAAAGTCCACGGAGTCGTAGTATATACAACAAGAAACTCGTTTTCCTTCCCAGCGATTTTGAACTTGATGAAAATAGCCGGGTCTTTCACAGTCTTGTGCTCCACTTCGTTATACGCCACTACGGTCTCGCAGCGGGTGCAAACGTGCACCGGATAGCTTCCCTTGTAAAGCAAGTTTTTCTCGAACGCCTTCTTGAAAGTAAACCATATGCCTTCAACATACCCGTTGGTAAGAGTCAAGTAAGGATGCTGCCAGTCCATCCAAACGCCCAGGTTGTAAAACTGGTCGTTCATCACGTCAATATACTCTGTAGCGAAGTTTCGACATTCTGCAATAAACTTGTCCGCGCCGAAACGCACTATGTCCTTCTTGTTCCTGAAGCCGAACTTCTTCTCTGTTTTCACTTCAATCGGCGTGCCGTGGCAGTCGTAACCCGGCTGGTCCCAAACGTCGAAACCCTGCATTCTGAAAAAACGGATGTAAGAATCCTTGATGACTTTGTTCAACGCGGTTCCCATGTGGATATATCCAGTTGCGTAAGGAGGGCCGTCGATGAAATAGAATTTCGGTTTTCCCGCGAACTTTTGCTTTACAGTAGCGTAAGTGCCTTCGTGCTTCCACTTTTGCAAGACGCTTTCTTCAATCGCCTTTGGATTGTAAACCATTTCTGTGCCACAACACCAGAATTAAATCAAAATAAATTTAACGCAAACAAATTAAAGGCTCACTTTCCAGAAAACCACTTTTCGTACTGCTTGTGGTCGCCGGCAAAGAAGACTTTCTTTACCTTGACGCCCTCAACAACCTTGAACACAATGCGGTAGCCTCCAGCCTCTTCAACAAAAAACGGCAAGCCATACTTCAAGTGACGGTGCTTGAGCGGGTTTTTCAGCTGCAGTATTTTCTTCCAAATTCGTTGCTTGACGGCGGAATCCAGTTTTTTGAAGAACTCATCCCACCCAGGCTCAAACTCAAGCGAATACTCGTCCACGGCAATCACGCCTTGACATTCTTCAAATGCGGGTATTTCTTAAGCACATCCGCCTCGGACAACGGCTTCCTTCCTAGCGCCTTGTTTTTCGCTTCCATTTGCTCCATTTTTTTGATGACCAAAGCCTCCTCAGGATTTTCCACCAAGCGGTACTCCTTGTTC
>JAZDIF010000021.1:0-3338 GCA_043805205.1 Microcaldota archaeon | reverse complement strand
CAAAATCTTCAAGGACGGGGATGTTGTCGAAGTTGATGCTACGAACGGAATAGTGAAAAAAGTTGGTTGAAGATGGCTGGAAAAACCAATTGGATTGAACTGAGCAGGCGAGGGAGAAACCACGCGGTTTTGCTTATAGATATTGCCGCCGAGAGTTTCAAAAGGAAACTCGTTTCGAAGCGCATGCAAATTCCTTTTGACCCTACCGCTTACCGCCAGTTTGACGGAGGAAGGTGGTTGGCCGAAGGAGACCTTTCCGCTTGGACGGAAGAATTGAAGAAAAAAGAATCTCAAAACCCCGGTTTTCTTTTGAACGCTTATCTTGAGTACGAACGGGCGTTCGTGCGTTTCAGGAGGTTTGCGGACGACGTTTGCCTCAAGGACTGGAGAAAAGCCTCTTCGGAGGAGTTACAGCAAACGTGGAAAAGTTGGCATGATTACTACATGGATGCGGTTGCTTTCGCTTACGGTTACGTAATGCTCAACAAGTTCTATCCTGACTTGCTTGCGGCTAAAATCGCCGAGAAGGAAAAAAACGCGGCTAAATTAAATCACGCGATGAAAATCCTGCTTTCTTCGGACAAGTTCAGCGAATTCAGGCTGGAACAGGAAAGCCTGCTGAGCTTGGCTTTGTCGGTTAAAGAAAAAGGTTTGGATGACGCGGAAACGAAAGCCAAGCTTTCAGAGCACCTGCGTAAATTCGGGCACATGGGCTTGTATTATTTCTATCAAGAGCCTTTCGGAGACAAGGAAATAGTAGCACGAGTGGAACATTTGCTCGACTCGGGCTTGGAAAAGCCTCTTGCGGAACTCGAACTGCAAAAGAAAATTCCGGTGGAAAGCAGGAGGATAATGGAAGAGCTGGGTTTTGATGAAATAGCTAGACTAATGGTGCAAACGGTAAAGCAAGTTAATTTTACTACCAACTACTTCGACGAGTCCATGAATTACGTAATATGCAATTCCCGAGGGTTTTTCAACGAAATAGCTTCGCGCCTCGGAATTTCCTACTCTCAGCTTGTAGAAATGACTGCAGACGAGTTGACTACTAGCTTGGAAACGGGAATTTTGCTGGAAGCTTTGAAGGAGGACTTAGCCCGAAGGTATGACGACAGTGCGCTTGTGTTCGAAAACGGGGTTATTCGGATTCTTACCGGCCTGCAATTGGACGAATATTATTCGGCAGAAAAAACGTTGGAAGAAACGTTCTACCACTTGAAGGAATTGCAAGGACAACCGGCTTCGCCCGGAAAAGTGGTCGGGGTGGTGAAAGTCCTTTCGAGCGTCACTGAACTGGACAAGGTGAAAAAAGGCGACGTTCTCGTAGCCGCGGCGACGGTTCCTGCTTTCGTGCCGGCGATGGAACGGGCTGTAGCCATAGTGACGAACGAAGGCGGTTTGCTTTGTCACGCTGCAATCGTTTCAAGGGAGTTGGGCGTTCCGTGCGTGGTCGGCACAAAAATAGCCACTAGGGTTTTCAAGGATGGCGATCTGGTCGAAGTGGACGCCACTTTGGGTATTGTGAAAAAGGTGTCTTGAAAATGCTTACTCCTGACGGCGTGAAAAAGCGAGAATGGCACTGCTGGTACTCGCGTAAAGTCAGCTTGCAGAAAGCCTATTCGTTTTGCCGCGGTTTGGCTGAAAGTTGCGAGAAACAATTCGGCTATACTTACGACGATAATGCGGTTGTTTTTGACGGAGTGATGGCGGAAGGCCTCACGCCTGTTGAAGACATTCGAGTGGCGGAAAAAAAGATTGGAGAACAGCTTGACGACCCGGCGTTTACGAGAGCTTTTTACCCTCGGGCTTACGATTGTTTCGACCGGGTTTTGAGTCTGGTGTTGTCGTTCGAAAAAACGGGGCTCGCCCGCCTTTCCAATTCCGAGCTTGGCGTTTTGTACGAAAAGTTTTTGGATGATGATTTCGAGTGGACTGCTTTCGGCTGGTACGGCTTGAGCGCTGAAGCCCAGGTTTCCGCCAAGGCGAAAGCCATTCTCGAGTCCAAAGGCGCCGGAGAGCTGTTTGATGCAGTCTTGTCTCCCTCCAGGCAGACGTATCCCTTCAGGGAAAAAAAGGATTTTCTGGAATTGGCTTTAAAGGCGAAGTCGGCTTCCAAACAAGGTCTGGACGCATTGTTGGAAAAGCATGCGGGAAAATGGTCTTTCCTCTCCACTTACGACTTTGACCACGAGCCGTTGGGTGCAAAGGATTTTGCTTTGAAACTCAAGGAAACAAACGATCCTGCCAAAGACCTTGAGGAAATGGATTACGCCAGGCGCCAGTCTGAAGAGAAAACAAACAAAGCTTTGGCTCTTCCTTTGACTGGGGAAGAGAAGGAATTCCTTTCGTTCGCCAAGGAATTTGCCTTTTTCAAAGAGTACCGCAATGAAATCCGCTATCAAGTGGGTTTGAAAGCTCGCTTGTTGTACGAGGAAATCGGAAGAAGGCTGGGGTTGGGTTTGAAGGAAGTTCTTTTCATGACGAACGAGGAGATAATCGGCTGTTTGGAACAAAACGTTAAACCCCAGAGAGAGGAAATCGAGGCGAGAAAAGTTTTTTACGTAGTCCTCCAGGATGGAAAAAAATTCGTGGTTTTGACTGGGCCGAAAGCAAGGGAATACGCCTCAGTTTTCTTTAAAAAAGAGGAAACGGCAGTGTTGAAGGGCGTCGCCGCTTCCCCAGGGCAAGCTTCGGGCAAGGCGAAAATAATCAACAGCGTTCACGATTTGTCCAAGTTGGAGGAGGGGGACGTTTTGATTGCGACGATGACGCGCCCCGAGTATTTGATGGGCATGAAAAAAGCGGTGGCAATAGTTACTAACGAAGGCGGTTTGCTGAGCCACGCTGCCATTGTCAGCAGGGAGTTGAAAATCCCCTGCATCGTGGGGACTAAAACGGCTACCAAGATTTTCAAGGACGGGGACTTGGTGGAAGTGGATGCTACGCAAGGCGTTATTAAAAATATGTAGGCTTGTCTAATTCCTAGCGGATTTAAAACCCTCTTTCGCATAGTGTTCTTTGGGTAAAGAAAATGTTTCCCTTAAACCCGTACAAGCTCGGCTACGCCGTTCTCATTACGATAATAATCGTTTTCCTGTCTTCCTCCTTCGCCGGGCAGGAGCCCACGAGCATTCTAGCCATTTTCCTCGTTTCCTACATTCTCGCCCACTTTACTTTCGCTTGGTTCAAGAAACTCGTTTTCCGCAAGGTAGTGGTTTTCGACTCGGGCGGAGTGTTGGTTACGGGGGATTACTTTACGGAAAAAATCAAGCCATCCAAGGAAATGGTTAGTCTCGTGATAAGCTTGAGGAGGAAGTACGTGACCGCGTTGTTGAGCG
>JAZDIF010000020.1:0-3282 GCA_043805205.1 Microcaldota archaeon | reverse complement strand
GGCGTACAACGTGCCGTCAGCAGCATGATCTAGTAAAACAACCCAAGTGTCAAAGTCGAACGAATTAGGGAGTACGGAAACCTTTCCGTTTTCGTCTATACCAATTAACTTGCCGCTTGTCTTGTCGTAGGCTACCGCCAGTCCGGTTTTAGGATCCACGCTTATACTCAACAACTCGCGCATTTGCATTTCAGGGTTGCGGCTATCCCAAGACGCCAAAGTTTTTACCTCGCGTTCAGGGGTTATTAAGAGAACAGCGCTGATCGAGTATTCCCTTTCTTCCCCCAAACGTTTTGTAGTGACGAACATGTTGCCATTCCGAGCAAAGCTAAGGTCAATTACAGCATCTAAGTCGTCTGCATAAACTTCTGCCGACCCATTTAATTGTATGCGCAGTATTCTGGAACGGTAAAACGGATATCCGATGCTATCCCCGATATAGACCGCACCGTCCGGACCTACGTCCAACGCCCACGAATTGCCTCCCCCCTTAATGACCAAATCCATCTTTTCTTTTTGGAAATCAGCACTAAAAAGATTATTATTGGTTGGATCGACAAAGTATGCCTTGCCGTTGGAAAGGAAGGCAAAATCAGTCGGATGCATGCCCTCGTAACCGCCAAACCAATCAATCTTTTTTAAAGCCCCGCTATTTGCGTCAATTTGGCTGAGTCCGGGGCCACCTTCATTCACATACATTGTCCCGTCTGGCGCGAATCCTAGGTCAATAGGGTCTTTCTGGTTTACTGCGGAGGTAAGCAATTGTTTCGTACCGTCCGGCTTTATGCGCGTTATCGTGCCCAAATCCCAATCGGACACGTACAGGTTTCCTTCCTTATCGCGAACCAAGTCGGCAATCGTTGAGAAACCCGTAGCAATGGTTTTTGGCTCCTCGTCTTTGCTTTGAAGAACGAGCACGTCGGATTTCGTAAATCCGTAAATCTCGCCGTTTGGTCCGAGTGCAGCCGGATTCATGCAGTGAGGATAGTAAACGGTATAAGTGCCGTTTCCGCCAATGTGAACGATTTGACACTGGATTTGCATATAGGCGCCGTCAGCGCCATCAGATAATAATGCGTTCCAGACGTTCTGCTCGTGAGGCAGGTCATAAAGAACTTCTATTTTAGCAGTTAAGGGGTTTATGCGCAGCAAACGGTCGCCATAATGTTCTGCCACCAGAAGCTGGTCGTCGGAAGTTGCTGTAATGAAAAGCGGCGAGAGCAAGTCTGGTTTCAGCAGAAACTCCGTATTATACCCTTCAGGCAGCCCCAACTCGGCGGCTAACGCTTTTTCTTTAGGGACTGGCGTTGGCGTGGGCGCTGGTGGCGTGGGGGTAAGTGCTGGAGGAGTCGCAACAAGAGCTTGCGGTGTGGGGGTCGGCGTCACTTCGGATGGCGTTCCTTGAATGCAGCCCAACAGCAAAAGCGAGGCTAGCGCCAAGAAAACAATTGCGGTTTTCATTCCCTTACCATCTTCGCTAAAACTTATTCTCGGAGGGCTTAAAAGTATAAAAACCCGCGAAGGAAAAATTTGCGAGAATGGAATAGCTCCAAGCGTTTTTTAAACGGCGGGAGGGTTATGAAACCATGCGTTTTTCCGGCAAGGGGCTCGCCGCGTTTTTGCTTCTAGGCGTGTTGTTGGGAGGCTGCCTGTCGCAAGAGCAGGCTGCGCCCAGCGTCCAGCCGACTGTTGCCACACCAACCCCTTCCCCAGTCTACGCTACTCCCTCAATTCCCTCTCCTTCTTTACAGCCAAGCCCCGCCCCTAGTCCCGCAGAGCCTTCTCCGGAAATCGTACGGGAGTTTTGGCAGTACGGAGGCATTGCAATTCCAGGGACTTACGCCGACGCGAATATCGTAAACGTAGGAAACGGCGTTTTTCGGTTGTATTACTCGATAGAACCTGAAGTGCCCGGAAACAAGCTTGAGCTTTACTCGGCAACTTCAACGGACGGAAAAACTTGGGTGACGGAAGAGGGAGTGAGGAAAGACTGGGCGACTTTTCCGGACGTGGTCAAGCTTTCCGACGGCAGGTTCAGGTTGTACTTTCAAAACGCGGGCGTGATCAAAAGCGCTTTATCCACAGACGGTTTGAGTTGGGAGGACGAGCAGGGAGTAAGAATAGACGCTTCCAACAGTTTGGGCTTGGTTTTCGAAAACGTAGCCGCGCCCACCGTCGTTTATTCTGACGGAGAATACGTTATGGTTTACCGCGGGACTATAAACCAGAAATACCCCGCAGACGTTCCCAATCCCAATACCCAGCTGTTCCTCTACGCAACTTCGAAAGACGGGCTGGAATTCGTAAAGAAGGGCTTGGCTTTGGACAGTCGGAACTCTCAATTTAACGGCTTGTTGGACGGCCCGGCTTGGGCGGAGTGGGACGACGGTTCGCTGCGCTTGTACTTCTGGTCTTACGCCGGCATTTACCACGTTGTTTTCGAGAACGGGGTGTTTTCTGAAGCGGAGTTTGACTATACTACTTCGGAGAACGCGGCTTCTCCGGCGAAGTTTCCGCCCAACCCGCCTGGAGACCCGACGCTCGCGAAAATAGGCGGGGTTTGGCAGTTGTACTATGGAATTCACACTAAGGGCATTCACTACGCGACCCTCCGCCCTTGAATCGGCGGTTTTTGAAAGACTTGCTTGCAGCCTCGCTCCTCAGGCGGTATAAAATAAAAGGGCGGTGTAATGAAAAGCGGAACAGTGGATTGGAGGTGGAGCGCACAATGAAAAAGTCTAGAGGCGGCAGGATGGCTGCTGCGAAAAAGAGAGCTGCCAAGAGGAAAGGCGGGCGCGGTTCGGTAAAACGCAGGGTGGCCGGACGCCGAATAATGAACACTTGAGTTTGCTGGCGGTGAAGCGCTGCAGCGCAGCGCTTCACTAACCTGGCATGAAGAACTTTTTCTAGCGCAGGGATTGAAGCGCCCTGGGCAGGATTCGAACCTGCGGCCTACTGATTAACAGTCAGTCGCTCTACCCTTCAGCAACTCCCAGGTTTTCACTTGAAAGTTGTGGCTGAGCTACCAGGGCACGAAAAATAATAGTGCTTGAAACCGTATTTAATTACTTGCGTTTTTCGAGAGACTTTCGATAGTTTTCTTTCGCCGATGCCTATTTATGCTTTTCAAGATATGCCGCGTATTTTTCGTAAGCGCGGATTTGCGTAATGAAAGAGCGAATCAATTCCTGCTGTACAGCAATCCTGTCCGAAGATATTCTCGCCAGCCTTGGAAGGCGTTCTTCAGCCCCTAGTGCTGCCGACTGGGCTTCCTCATAGTGG
>JAZDIF010000019.1:0-3882 GCA_043805205.1 Microcaldota archaeon | reverse complement strand
TGGTTGGGGACGCCCTGCCGAACCGTTATGCCAAGGCGCTTGAAGCTGTTTTGTCGGAAAAAAGCGTGGGTGGGGCGATTGTCATCCAGACTCTCCAGACGATGACGAAGCCCGAGGAAAATGCGAGAATCGTTGTTAAAGCAGCAAGGAAATTCCGCAAGCCGGTGGTTTGCGTTTTCATGGGGGGCGTTTTCACGAGAAAAAGCGTGCGCATCCTGCACGAGAACGGCATTCCCAACTACGACGACCCGGTGAAAGCGGCGAAAGCGTTCTCCGCCTTGTGCGAGTGAAAAAACCGTCTCGGAAAAAAGGGAAACTTATTTAAATAGAACGACGGTTGTTTTTATCACAGTTTGATTCGTTTGTTTGTGTAGAGTAAAGGAGGGGGGATGTTGAAATGGATGTTAGCCGCAAGATAATTCTTCTTTTGGTTCCGGTTTTGATACTTTCAATGCTTCCTCTCATATTTGCGGACTATATTCAAACGGAAGTTATCTTTACCGTCGGAGCGAACACCGGATTCATCGTGACGCTTCCTGGCGGAGTTCTTGGGGCTAACGACGTTAATTCCACGAACAGCTCTTCATCCACGAACTACACCACGTCGCAAATCGAATTCAACTCCAGCGGGGCTACTTCGACTAACGTCCAGCCTTGCGTTGTTGCGGGCTTGTGCCAAACTAACGTGCAACCCATTTTCAACTATACGAACATAGGAAACACGAACATTAGCATCGGCGTGTTCTTCAACGCGTCGTACGCTTGCGGCGGCGGTACGCTGACCGTTCAAGTCAACTGTACCAAAGCAGGTTATGGAACCGGCTGTGTCGGACAGCCTCAGGTCGGTGTGTCGGAAGCGACCATAACCCAAGTCATGCAAAACCTGACTCCTTCAAACTGGACCAATTACGTGCACACTTGGATGTGGGCGAACTTCACCAGTTGCGTCGCAGGACAGTACAGGAACTGGGTTTACCACAGGAGCAACGCAACCACGTAAGCCGTACAAACTATCAAGGGGCTTTTCACGCCCCCCATTTTCTTTTTTAAATTTTTTATTGCGGCGGCTTTGATGGAAAAAGGGGTAGTGTTTTAAAAGCCATTGATTTCTATTCAATTGGAATTTTATTTCACGCAGGGGTGGGCTAATGAAA
Source organism: Microcaldota archaeon (assembly GCA_043805205.1). Lineage (GTDB taxonomy): Archaea > Micrarchaeota > Micrarchaeia > Norongarragalinales > Norongarragalinaceae > UBA10210. The sequence goes on along the minus strand of JAZDIF010000019.1, from coordinate 2,728 downwards.
AAGGAAAAGGGCGTCAGCGCGCAATCCGGCTTTTTGTCCAAAGTTTCCAAAAAAAGGTTGCGGGAACCGCGGTTGTTTTGATAATAGCTATTGCCGTGTTTTGGGTTTACCAAAACCAGGGCGCTGGGATTGCGGGCACCCAAATTCTTCCCCAAGGACAGCCTCAAGTCGCGCAGGGAACGGACGCGAATTTGAAGTATTTAGAGCAGTTTCCGGACCTCATGAGGGCGTTGGAAGGATATCAGGCGGGAAGGATCAGCGTGAGGCCCGAAGACTTGCCGCCCCAAATTTTCGCTCAACTTCCGCCTTTCCCAACTGACTTCTGGCCCATGAAGCTTTTGGTCGAGAAAGGAAAGATAACGCGAATGGAATTGGTTAACGACAGTTATTACAAGCAACCCGAATTTTATTCAGAGTGGGATACGGGTTGCAAGGCGGGAATCCAACATCCTCCCACAAACAGGTTCGTGGGATTCGGCCTTGCGGTTTACCCTTCCGAAACCGTAGTGTTGAGCCCGAAGACCAACGAGTTTGACGTTTACTTTTTCATCAGGAGTTCTTGCTTAATGACGAAATACCAGGGGATCCGGCTCACTTCCGTGCCTATTTCAAGCGCGTCCCTCCAGTTGAACGAGTATCCGGACGGCACCCGCAGCGTGGAGCAGGATTGGGAGACTGTAAATAAATATTTTGAAATCACCGCCACGCCCAACGAGTTTGTGCTAGAACCGACTTTTCCCGTTTACCGCCCCGAGTGGGTGAAGAAAATCAAGGTTCACGTGAAAGTGAAAAACGCGCCTTCCGGGAAATACGTTTTGGGGCTTGACGTCATCGCCCCGTCTGTAGAAAAATCCAACGACTGGCTGTGGCAATACAAGACGGATTACGTGGAAGCGGGAGCGCACTCGCTCGGCTACCCGTGGTACAAGATTTTCATCGAAGTGTGAAAACCCGTTGTTTCAACGGGTTTTTTCTTTTCCCCCGCTTAAAAAAACTCTTTTTAATAGAGGCATTCTTAGTTTCTAGGGGAAAAAAAGCGCATGAAAATTCTCTACCTAGCGTTTTTGCTGTTCCTTCTGCCTTTCTCCCAGGCGGACTACGGGCAATCCGAAGCGTTATTCCAGTACATTCCAATCGAGCCGGTGGTGAACGTAACCGCGCTGGAGTTCGACCCTTCAAGCGTATACCAGGGTTCTTCCACCGACGTTACGGTAACGCTCACCAACAACGGGGGGACTGCAGCTACGGTTTCCGTCAACGTTTCGCTCTACGGACCGGCGCCAGGAACGGGGTTCGTGGAAAACGTTTCGTTCGACCCTGTTCTCGTGCCTTCGCTTACGCTCGTGCAAATCACGAAGAGCTACAGCACAGCCGGAAGGAGCGTGGGCAATTATACGGCAAACGCAACAGCCCACTGGACGTACTTAGCTACGGACTACTCGTCCAACACTTACACGAACTGGTTTACGGTAGTTTCCCCGCTCCCGTCGCCCACCACTCCTGCCGGAGGGGGAGGCGGGGGGGACGTGTACGTTTCAATCCCGCGCCCGACGGTAATACCCCCGGAACTCAAGCCGAAGCCTGGAGGGGGCGTTGAGTTTTCCAAAACAACAATTTTGAAGGAGATGGTTGCCGGTTCAACAGTCATCGAAACCCTGGCTTTGAAAAACCAGGAGGCAATCCAGAAGGAAATTTCCATCACCGTTTTCGATTCTCCTCCGTGGCTTGACTTCAAGAAAAAAACCTTGATCCTCCAGCCGAACGAGGAAACTCCGTTGAACTTGCGCATCGACGTTCCGAAAGACGCGATTGCAGGTGATTACGTTGCGAGAATCGACGTAAAGTCTCCGACTGGCGTTTACACCGAGTTCATGGCAATCAGGGTGAAGGCGGGAGTGGCAAGACCGATTGTCACTAAAACCGTGTCCATAGACCGGAACAACGGGGTTACGATAGTCAAAATCCAGGTTGAAAACCCGACTGGAGAGCTGGTTCCAAAGATTATCGTGGAGGAGGAAGTTCCGAAAGCGCTGGCCGAGGACGACAAGAAAATCAGTTTTCTCGACAAGCCCGCTGAAATAACGGGATTCGCGCCGTTGAGAATGTCCTGGCAGTTCAGCGACTTGCTTCCCAGGGAAACAGCCACGATTTCCTACGAAATCAAGACTTTGTTGGGGGAGTATTCGACTTACGCGTACTGGCCGGTCAAGCAAGTGGTGATTCCACAGGAAGTCACTTTCGAACAGCTCGTGCGTTTGGTTGAACTGTTCGTCCCGGTTTTCGGCTTGGGGGAGGAAAAGAAGGTTACGGCGAGGGTTTACTACACGGGTTTGGAGCAGCTGGATATTACCGCGGGTTTCGAACTCCCGCAGGGTTTCGACGTGGAGCCCGAAACAATAAGCAGGATCCTCCTTCCCGCCGCGTTTTCAAACTTCGAGTTTAACGTCAAACCTCCGGCAGAGAGCCCCGGAACTTACATAGGGACGTTCACTATTCAAGCGAAGGAAGGGAGGATTGAACGAACTACAAGCCTGATTTTGGCTTCCGCGACCAAGCCGTCTTCCGACTACGCCGCGTACATAGCCGGGGGAATTGCTTTGCTTGTTTTGCTCGCGATTTTCGTCGTCCTCGGAAAAAGCGGCGGTGGGGGCGGCGGCGAAAAGCCTTTCTCCACCGAAGGAATGCCAGAGCGGGAAACGTACTTGAAGGAAGTCAAGGGACTGCTCAG
>JAZDIF010000018.1:0-5348 GCA_043805205.1 Microcaldota archaeon | reverse complement strand
AAAAAAGCAAAACGCATTTCAGCCTTTCCCCTGCATTTCAAACAATTCCTCGATTTCTTTTTCCGTCGTCGCCTGCCGCGGGCTTTTATCTTCCCGGACTTTCACCAAACGCGGAAACCGCAATGCAAGTCCTTCCCGCCCGTACATTCCCGCCGTGTGAACCGGGCTTTTCGTTATTTCATCCGCATTGATTTCAACAACGTACTTCGGCTGAACCCAAACGTCCGCGTCTATCAACGCATCCACGTTCTTCGGCTTTTCCTTCAAAGAAATTTTCGAAAGCGTTTTCTCGAACCAAGTCAATTGCTCTTCGGAAAAACCGGTGCCAATTTTGCAAATCGTCCTGAAGCGTTCGTTCTTCTCGTCGTATATTGCCGCAAGCAAACCGCCGAACCCGAATTTCGTCCTCTTTCCTTTTCCCAAATAATACCCGACAACCACCCCGTCAATAGTATCGCTCAACCCCTGCGCATAAGATTTTTTCAGTTTAATCCAAGAGAACTTGCGAGCCCCCGCCGTATACGGGGCTTTCAAATCTTTCGCGATTATTCCCTCCAGCCCTTCGCCAACCGCTTCCTCAAAAAACTCTTGCAATTCAAGCGGCGTTTTCGCAATAATGTGCTGGGAGGGCATTAAGGTTTTCCCGTTTCTGAAAGTCTTGTCCAAAATTTTTCTTCTCTCAGAGTAAGGGGAGTCGGTATAGTCTTTCCCGTCCAAAAGCAGAACGTCGAAAACGAAAAACTTGAGAGGCAAAAGCCTCGCTTTTTCCTCAATCCCGTGCTTTCTCTTGCGCTGGATTGTCGCTTGAAAAGGAAGGAATTTCTTCGTCTTTTCGTTGAAGGCAATAGCCTCCCCCTCGAAGATGAAATCCTCGTGTTTCAGTTTCTTGAATTCTGAAACCAAATCTGGAAACATGTGCGTCATTTTCTCCAAACGGCGCGAATAGATTTCCACCTTGTCGCTTTGCTTGTGCACCTGCAGGCGGAAACCATCGTACTTCGCCTCGACGGCGCACTCGCCGATTTTCTTCATTATTTCTTCGGGCGTTGGAAGGCGTTCTGCTAACGCAGGCTGGATTGGGGAGAAAGGCTTTGCCTTCAAATGTTTTAGTCCGTCTATTCCGTTTTCGAAAAACAACTCCGCCACGAGCCCCAAGTCGCTGGAAAAGTTGTAAGCTTTTTCCAACGCGGGGCGTAAGCTCTTGTCTCCTGTTTTCAAAACGCTCAACGCATCGATAACCGTAGCTTCCCCGGCTCCCAGCCTTTGTTTTCCCGTAACGTAGCGAATAATGTGCTTCGCTTCAACCGGAGTTGCGCTGCCCAGCAAGTCCGCAAGGAGTTTTATTTTTAAATCCTGGCTTCCCGAACCGCCGGAAGTGGCGATTTTATAGAAATTGTCGTAAACCTTTTCCGTCGAAAGCTTTCCGCCTCCGAGAATCCTCTGCGTTTTTCCCTTGAGAAACTCTTGAGCCGTAGAACCCAAGTCGCCCGTTTTCCTATAATGGGCTTCAACTTCCTTCGCGCTCTTGCCGGAAACTAAAGCAATCGACTGGATGCACAGCTTGTCGCCCATCCCCAATTCTATTCCGTAATGCTGGGGGACCAGGACTCCGGTAATGAGGTAAACCACGTGCTTGATTTCCTTTTTAGAGCATTCGGAAAAAAGCGAAGCCAAATCGTCGGTTAGTTCAAGGCGTTTGGTTGTTGATGAAAGCTTTTCGAAAAGCTCTGCCAGGCGGGAAAAGTCCATGGTTTGAGTGAGGGAAACGAAGGATTTATTTATTCCCGCTGGGACGCGGACGGCCTAGAATTCTTCGCTTCCGCCGCCTTCGCTTTCGAAATCCCCCGCGTCGTCATCCCAGTCGCTCTTCCACTCTTCAGACTTCGTGACTTCCCCGTAATCGAAGGAAAACTTGTCCCTCCTGCGCTTCTTTCCCTTCCCGCTGGATTTCGCTTTCTTCCGTCCTACGGTTCTCCTCGCGGCTTTCTTTTTCACTCGCGTAATAGTTTTCTTTTTTCCTTTCTTCTTCGCCATCCTCAACAAACGCCTCCCGAGATAATAGTAAAACTTCAAGAAATAAAGCGAAGTTGTTTAAAAACGTTGCTGAAACGCCCAAGTCCGTTCAGCTCGGTAGAAGGAATAAAAACAAGGCGAGCCAGAATTGTATTTGACTGAAGAGGCGTTGGAAATGTATCCTTTCGTGAGAAAACAAGGAGCGTTAAGCGTAGACCAGCAGGAACGGCTTTTCCGGGCGCTTAAGACACACCATGCTGAAAACCCGGGTTTTTGGAGCCAGATGGGGGAAAACCTTTCCAAGAAAGTCAGCATCGCAGCGCACCAGCCCCTCGAGTACTCCGTTTTCTTCACTCTCACGTCCGTAGTTCCTTTCATTGACGAGACTACGGCAGCCGCTTTGACCGACAGGTTTTCCAGGCAGGTTTTGAAGTCAAGCGGATTCCGCGCGCCCGTTCCAGAATCGCTCGAGTACAAAAACCTCCTGAAGCACGTTGCAGTTGCAAAAGCGCCGGTGAGCCAAACACTAAAGCAAAACCCGCTGGAAAGAAACAGGCTGGCGATTGAAATCGCGCAGGCAACCGGCAGGATGGCAACTCCAATGCTCGAGGCTTACTCAGCGCCCCAGCGCGTGGGGTTGAACGCCGCGAGACTGCGCGGGCAACAGGCGCTCGTGCAAAAACTCCAGCACTACAAGACGCTGGTCGGAAGGCGCCAGGCGGGAAAACCGCTTTTCCAGAGAAGGCCCTCTTTCAGAAGGGCTTGAACTCTGTCTTTAAATAATTCTTTTCCTTAATTTCCTGCGAAGTCCAATGAATGTTTTCATCGTCTTGGGAATAGTGGTTTTCGTCGCGGCTTTCGCCGGCGTTTACTTCATGAACGTGTCGTCCCCCCAAGCGTACGCTTTCATCCCGCCGTATCACTTTGTCGTCGGGGAAGCCGCAAGCCTGGTAAACTCGTTCCTGTTCGTGCTCGTCGTTTCAGCAGCATTTTTCGGGCTGGCCGTGCCTATCGCACTTGGGATAGAAGGCTTGAAGTACGGTTCGATGCTATCCACGCAAACCATGCCCGCCTTCGACCTGCTTTTCGCCATCCCACAGCTTTTCGCAGCATACTCCGCCTCCCTCTTGGCGCAGGGAGTGGTAGACGATTACCAGGGCAAGGGAACGGTTTTCATGCAGTGGAAAGACGCGCTGAAGTGGTTCATAGCTGGGGTAGTCGCACTCGTAATACTGGTTTTAGCCAGGCCGTACGTCCAGGTGTAAAAAAAATGCTTGCCTTCGTCCCGTTCGTTTTCTTCATCTTCGAAATATTTGAAACCCTCTCCGAACTGGATTTCGTAATCCGCGTGATGGTTTTCTCGTATATGCTGTTCTGGCTTTACACTACGTTCATGCCCGCGCAAGCCGAAATCTTGTTCGGAATATCGGGAATAGTCGCAGGGTATTTGGTTTTCGCGCACGGCATTTCCCTCACGATACTCGTCCTGTTCTTCATTTTCTTCATACTGCTCGGCTCGCAAATTCAAATGATTCTGATGTTCGGACTCCTGCCTTTGCTGGGTTACCAGTACGCTGGCGACAGGTTCGTCAAGTCGGACGCGGTTCACGGTAGTCCCTCCAGCGCTGAAGCGCTTACGAACCAGTACTACAGCCCCGGCTTGGCCATGGGGGCCGCTGAAGCAGAGGAAGAACAGGCTTTGGCGATGAGGACTGCGGCTGCAAGAATGAGAAGGTGAAAGGGAAAAATGATTGAGTCTCTGTTCGGAATTTTCGTGTTTTCCATCATCGATGATATCGTGAACATCCTCACTTGGAGCTGGTGGCTGTGGCTTTTCTTCATCGCGTGGTTCTACTACAAATGGGCGCAGGAGCACCTTTCCTTCTCGCCTTTGCTTACCATAATCGTGGGCGCGATTCTGGTTTACTTCCTGGTTCTCGAGCATCCGTTAATCGGCAGCGTGAGCGTTTTGTTCTGGGTGTTGTTGATGAGCGGGGTACTGTGGCTTTTGCCCATGATAACCGCATTGTTCAACACCATGGGACAGAAGCCTCCTCAACAGCAGCAAACGCAGCAGTAGAAGTATTGAGTCGAAAACAAAGGAGTTGATTCCACATATGGCTTTCCGAAAGAGAATGGGCGTTTTGAAGGGGTATTACGTTTCCGCGCACAGGCGCAGGATGGATTTTTACAGCTGGAAGTGGAGGGTTTTCCTTATCCTCCTCGCCGGATTGATAGCGCTGTTCGTGAACGATTACTTGCAAGTTAAGTACGCCGCCGTCGTTCCTTTCGAAGCTAAAGCCGACGGCACTCTCGAAGCAACGTCCTACACAATGGCAGCTCGGCTGTTCAACTGGTTCATGACGGGCGTTTTGTTCGGGATAATCACCCTCGCAATCATGTACGAAGGAGAATTCATCCTGGGCTTGAACAAAATGGTTTCCAAGTTCGAAAAGCAGGTTTTCCACCCCAAAGTCAAACGAAAGGCTGTTAAACAACGCAAGAAATAGTGTTTTTGGGGAGGGTTCCAAATGACGTTTGCGCCTGCATTGCCAGTTTTCCTTTTCGACTTCATCGAAGCCCTTACGATGATCATCACGATCATCGACTTCATCGTCATTTACAAGCTGTTCTACCCGGACATCGTCAAGTCGCAAATCATCGGGTTCGTTATTGCCGTCCTGGTGGTATTCCTGCTCGTGATTCCCTACACTTGGTTCGCTTGGTTCCTGTTCCTCGCCGGTTTTGCTTATTCCTTCTTCTGGGGCTTCAAGCCTTGGACTTGGGCGAAGGACAAAGATAGAGACCTAAGTGAAGAAGCCGGCCCGTGAGTGAAAGAAAATGGACTTTACTTTCCTGTTCGTAATCGTCATAATGCTCTTGGCAGTAAAAAGCGGGCTCGTGTGGGTTGCGGCGGGGCTCGCGCTAATCCTTTTAGCAACGTCAAAGAGCAATTACCTGATTTTCGCGGCGGTAGTCGGAATAGCTGTTGTAGTTGCGGTTAATTACCTTGGAGATTCCGACTTGAGCTTTTGGGTTATAGTCGGAGGGTTGGGTTTGATATTATTGCTTTTGGCGAAGAAAGACTCCGACCAACCGACTCCCCAGTTCTACTCCCAGTGAAAACCCCCCAACGATTTTAAAAACAAGCTCGCACTTGATTCTCTTCGGAAGGTCTGGGGAATGAGTTTGCTTTTGGCGATAACGCTTTGCGTAATAGGCTGGTTTTTGATAGAAAGCGGCATGGAATTCGTTGGCTTTCTCTTCATAATCGCCGGATTTCTCTCACTATTCTGGAAGTCCGAAAGAAAAACCCGCCCCCAAGCCCAAGCTGC
>JAZDIF010000017.1:0-4821 GCA_043805205.1 Microcaldota archaeon | reverse complement strand
AGCGTTGAGAGAGTGAGTTGCTTTGTACGAGCTTAGCGTTGAACTTGGAATACTCTTTTTGCAGTTGTTGCTTCAACTGGCAGCCGCGTTTTTTTCCTACAGGATTTACGAGCGTCACAGGCGTTACTTGCCTTGGCTTGCTATAACAGCTGCGCTGGTGTTGATGACAGCGCGGCGGGCAGTGGCTCTCTTTACGACTTTGGGCGTGTTTACGGAGGATTTCTTAACGCAAGTTTCGCTGCTGGACGCTTTTGTGTTTCCGTTGTTGGTTAGCAGCTTGTTTTTTTACGGGTTGTGGAGCGTAATGTCGGAGTTCGACCAGGCCGAGTTGAAGGTGGAGAAGACGTTCAAGCGGCTGGAGTCGAGGATAAGCAAGTTTCGCGGTCCGAAAATCTAGGATAGCGGATAGGTTTCTATGAACGCGCCTACTGCCAGGAAGATTATCGCCCACCCTAGGAGTTTCGCGATGTCGTAAATCAACTGGGCGAAAATGGGTTTGCGCGCGTCGCCCCTTATTATCGCGGCGCTCAAAATCCCCCCAGCCAGCGCGGCTGTCATATATGCAAGAAGTTCGAAAACCCCGTGCGGCAGGATTCCGAGGAAAGCGATTCCGGCGCCGGTAACGTGCCCTCCCGTAACTCCCAAGGCCGCCCCGCCGCCTTGGAGGACGTACGCCTTGCTGAATTCGCCGAGGAACACGCCTATCACGGACGCGTTCCAAATGATGATGAATATCGCCCCGGCTCCGTACACGATGGAGAATATTATGACGAAAAGCAGGACTTGCAGGTTGTGCGTGAAAATGGTTTCGAAAATTCCCACGGTACTCAAAGCGAGCGTCTGAATCGCGCCTTGGAAAGTTCCTTGCACGTTTTTCAGCTCTTGCATTTGGATGGAGAAAAGCGCGTTCGAGCTTTCAGCCGGAAGGACCATGTACCAGAATGAAAACGCCAGCACCAGTCCGAGGAAGAACGCGAGCATTATTTTCAAAGCCTGGTAGTGCCTTGCGAGGGTCCTGCTTCCCAAAAACCTTTCCCTCCTCTCTTCTTTCTCGACTTCGGTTTGGAAGATTTTCAGGAAGAACGGAATGGACGGGAGCCCCACGAAAAACAGGAACGCCATGCCAGCCTGCTGGAGTCCAATCAAATGGACTCCCCCTACTGCTATGGATACGAACAACGCTCCTTGCGCGACGATTTCCAGAGCGCTCGGCATGACGCTTTTTTGTTCGAACCAGAATTCCAAAACCATGCGTTTTTTCCAGCCTCTACGTTTTTGTTTAGGATGTTCCAGCCTAAAAAAGTTTTTAGTGCGGGGAGGGTAAAGAAAAGTTATTAAACCGCCCCATCCCAATTTGTTTTCCGCTTCTTTTTAGCGCGGTTTACAAGCTAGGTTTAGAGTTTGATTTGAGCAAATCTTAGGTGTTGCGTTTTGGTTTTTTCCTATCCCGGACAGGTTTTGGCCACTTCAGAGGAAGCAGTGCCTTCCAAAGGTACTGTTGAAGAGGATGGAGTGATTTACTCCAGCGTGGTCGGCATTACTGACTTGAAAGGGGGGGCTGCCGCCGTTTCGAACCCGAGAACGCCGCGTTTGTTGAAGAAAGGCGACGTGATTAACGGGAGGATAGAGGATTTATTCGACCAAGTGGCGTTGATTTCCTTCGTCCCCTCGGAAAAAGGGGTTGTTTCGAACGCGGACAGGGCGTTCTTGAGGATTTCGGAAGTGATGGGAAGGGCCGGAGGCTTCGTGGAGAATTTTCACGAGTTTTTGAAAATCGGCGATTTGGTGCGGGCGAGGGTAATCGAAGTGACTCCGCTGGGCGTTTACGTCAGCATTGCGGAAAAAGGGTTCGGAGTGGTAAAGGCGTTTTGCGGTTCCTGCAAGGGGGAGTTGGACTCACAGTTGCACTGCGGCAATTGCCTGCGCAGGGAAAGGAGGAAGATGGCATGAGCGAGAAGAAGGAAAAGCTTGTTGGCGTTTCGGTTAAGTTTTTGGTTGAAGAAAAGGGCGGCATTGAAGTGCTGCTTGAAGGGCATGATGTGGGTTTGGCGAACTTGCTTGTGGAAAAGCTTTTGGAGGACAAGAGCGTGGATTTCGCAGCTGTGGATTACGTGCATCCTACCCTCAGAACCCCGGTTTTGAAAGTGCAGGGCAAAAATCCGAAGAAAAGCGTTTTGGACGCGACGGGCGAAGTTGAAAAGGCGCTCAAGGCGTTGGAATTGTCCAAACGCTGAAATTCCCTCTTTTTTGGTTTTGTGCTTATGGTCAAGAAAAACCCGTTGAAGCCATTGGCGTTTTTGACAAGCTCCAAGCTGTTTTCTTTCAAGGTTCTTGGGGGTTTGCTCGTTTTGAGCGTGGCCGGCTACGTTCTCACGCAAAGCGTTTTGCTGGCGTTCGCTTCCTTCGCTTTAATTGTGTTATTGTTTTTCTCCGACTTTTCCTTGGACAAGACGTGGAAGCAGAATCTCCTGGAGCTTTTCTACGCCTTGGTTTTCGCCATAGCCGCTTGGTTCGCGCTGGGCTTCGTCTTGCAGACTGACTCTCCCATGAACGTCGTCACTTCCTGCTCGATGCTTCCGAACTTGCAGCGCGGGGACTTGGTTTTCATCCGCGGCGGGGTGGAAAACGTCCCGTCTTTGAACGCTTCGTTCTCGGACTTGGGTTCGGTTCAAGTGCACAAGAGCGTTTGTTTCGCCGGAACCCAGCCTTGGCCCTGCACGGACTACGCGATTGTCGCCAACCAAACCGTTTTCGAAAACAGGAGCAACGACATCATAGTCTTCGACCCCAAGCCGACCGGGCCGGGGCTGCTGATTCACATGGCTTTCGCGAAAATCAACACTGAGGACGGCGCGTTTTTCCTGACGAAGGGCGACAACAACCCGGTTTTGGACCAGGAGAACCACCGCTTTTACTTCGTTTCCGAAAAGGACGTGAAGGGAAGGGTTTTCCTGACTATTCCTTTCGTGGGCTACTTGAAGCTTTTGTTGTTTTTACAGTTTGAAGTTCCGGCGGGCTGCGATTCGGTGCTGGAAAAAGCCGAACCTCCTTCCCAGTAACCGAGCGGAAAATCGGAAGAAGTGGAAGAACAACTTTTATTAATTCTTTCTTACGGTAATAATACGCTCGATTTGTTTTTCGCGCTTGAGAGGATGGTGGGAGGCATGGAACTGGTGATTGCAGACGCTTCTTTCTTCAAGAAGTGCGTCGATGCGATAGTGAGCCTGGTGGACGAAGGGACGTTCGTCGTTTCTTCAGACGGCATTCACTTGCGCACTATGGACCCGTCGCAAATTGCGATGATTGACTTTTCAATGCCCAAAACGGCTTTCTCCAAAATCACTGTTGACGACAAGACTAGCGTGGGCATCAACATTTCCGACTTGAGCAAGATTCTCGCCCGCACGCGTTCGGATGAAAAGCTTTCCATAAGCGTGGACGAGAAGGAGTCCAAACTGCTTTTGGAGTTTTCAGGCCCTTCCAGGAGGCACTTCAAGCTTCCCCTGCTCGAGTCCACGTCCGTTTTGCCGAAAGAGCCCAAGGTGGAGTTCGACGCAAGCGTGAAAATGAAGGGAAGGGCGCTCAAAGACGTTTTGCACGACGCCGGCTTGCTTTCCTCGCACGTGATTCTCCAGACAGACGATTCGGAGTTCGTGGTGGAAGCTCACGGCGACAGCGGCGATCTGCATATTCAAACGAAGAAAGACTCGGGAAACCTGGAGTCCATGACCGTAAAGGGAAAGAGCAGGGCGATGTTCCCGTTCCAGTATCTAGACGACATCACGCGCGGCTGTCCGGATGACGCGAGCGTGAACGTGGAACTCAAGTCAGACGCGCCGGTCAAGATTTCCTATCAAATCAATGACGCGAAGTTTTCCTATTACTTGGCTCCCCGCGTGGAAAGCATTTGAGCACGCTTTCATGGCGCTTAGATTCTAGTTTTATATTTTTCCACCCATATTGTCTGTTGTGGAAAGAACTCCGATTGGAAAATTAATCGAGTTGCGGAGTAGCTTGGAAGTAGCGGTTTCCAGGACTAATTCTTCGATTAGGCAGAAGCGGAGAGCCGGCAGGCTCATTGACTGGGGAAAGATTGAAGAAGCATTCGAGTTTTCCCGCAAGTGCCATGTCGGGCAATTCCGGAAGGACGAGACTCCGTACTTTTTTCACCCGGCGGAAGTCGCGTTGAAAATCGCCTTGGCCGACGGGAATGAAGAGCAGATTATAAGCGGATTGCTGCATGACGTGGTTGAAGACAAGCGCGCGACCCTACACGAGGTTAGAACGCGTTTCGGGGACAAGGTTGCGGAAATCGTTTCCCTTACGACAAAAGAGCACGGTTCGGATGATCCTCGCTATTATGAAAAGCATACTGCTTATTTGGAAAGGCTTTTGACTTCGGGAAACATGGACGCGATTATCGTAAAGACTCGCGACGTCATCCACAATCTTCAAACCCTTCCGGACTCCCATACAGAACGGGTCAAGTATTTGAAGAAATACGGGTTTTTGCTGGCGGCTTTGAGGGGAGGGCGTTTCGGGGTTTGGAGGGACGCAGCGAGGGCGTTGGAGAAAATTCCGGAAGCGGAGAGCGATCCTTGGCTTAGGGAAAGAAAATGGCCGAGCGTGGTAGAGTGCCCCGCCAGGACTTTCAAGGAAATAGGCTTGTGGAGGGCGTTGGCTACGGCTGGACCGTCGTCGATGATAGCATACTGGGATGGCGGGAAGCAATTCGTTTTGGAAGTTCCGAAGAAATACCCGCGCCTTGTTTTTCGCTCGGAGCTCGAGCCGAAGTTGGCTGGTTTAGTTGAAAGAATCAGC
>JAZDIF010000016.1:0-8769 GCA_043805205.1 Microcaldota archaeon | reverse complement strand
CTACTTTCTTGGTCATATGCGTTCAATGATTAGTTACGCCAGATGCCTATTAAAAGATTAAAAACACTTTAAAAAATGCGCCTTGGGTAAAAGCGTGCTATCGAAAAATGTCCTTTTGCGCGACAGTTTTTCCTATGCCGGAGGGGAGGATTGAACTCCCGACCTCCAGGTTATGAGTCTGGCGCTCTAAACCAACTGAGCTACTCCGGCGTTTTTCGTTATTTCCTTAGCTTTCCCAAAAACTAAAAAGCTTCGTTTCCCTGCTTTCTTGAAACAGTAAGAAGGTTGCTTTAGATGCTGGAACGCTTGTTCGACGTGATTTCCGTTTTCTTCGACTCCACGTGGGGGTTCCTTGCCTTCCTTGCTATTGCAGTAATAATCGTTTTTTCCTTCTCGAAACACCGCAAAGTCTTCCTCATAACGCTCGTTCTAGCAGTTTTGCTGAGCGCGGGTTTGAAAGAAGTGTTCAGCCACGAGAGGCCGTGCGTTGAAACCGGCTCCCTACCTTGCCCAGCCCCGTACGCAGGCTTTCCGTCAAACCACGCGCTGGTAGCGACTGTAATAGTATTGGGGGCGTTGGGAACCGCGTGGTTCTGGCCGTTCTTGTTCTTCGCAATAGCGATCTCCCTGTCAAGAATCTGGCTGGGAGTGCATTCCTTCGACCAAGTGTCCGGAGGAATAGCCTTGGGGGCGATAGTGTTCCTGGCGGTTTTCGAGTTGAACCAAAAAATATACGGGGAGTACATCAGCGGCTTCGACTTGGACGAGCTGCTGGATGACAATCTTTTGAACAAGCGGGTGGCTTGAATAAAATGAAGGAAATGGGCAGGCAACTGCTGCACATGATTTTCGGGGCATTGCTGCTGTTCATAGCAAACTTCGCGGGAAGGGACAACACGCTTCTTTTGCTTTTGATCATCCTCTTGCTCGGCTTGCTGCTGGTGCAGTTGAAGCTCGAGGGCTTTGAAAACAAGTTTATCGATTTCATGCTGGAAAACTTCGACAGGAAGGAAAAACTCCCGGCGCGCGGGGGAATTACTTACGTTGCGGGAGCGTTGTTCCTCTTCGCAGCAACTCCTTTCGCCTTCGCCCTGGGGATTACTGCAATACTGGCGTTCGGCGACGGTTTCGCCACGATGGTGGGGCTTTCGGGAAAGAAAAAGCTTCCTTTTCCGTTCAACCCGCGCAAAACCCTGGAGGGCTTGGCGGCGTTCGTCCTCGCTGGAGTCGCTTCGTCAATGTTTTTCGTCGGGGCGGAAACCGCGATTTTCTATTCGGTATTGTTGGCGGTGGTGGAGTCCATAGACTTGAGGATTGACGACAACCTGCTCATTCCGTTCATCGCCACGATGGTCAAGACGATTTTCAAGTAAACTCGTTCGGGGTTGGAAAAAGTTGGTTTTGGTAGTCCTGGAAGGAATAGATGCGTCGGGAAAGAAAACCCAGACCGAGCTTCTCGCCAGGAGACTGCGCAAAACGGGAAAGAAAGTTGCTTTCTTGCACTTTCCTTCCTATGGAACTCCCTCGGGAAAGCTCGTTGAAGCGTATTTGAAGGGGGAATTCGGGCCGAGGGAGAAAGTCCCGCGAAAGTTCGCCGCAATGCTTTACGCTTTGGACAGGTTTGCGCAAAAGAAAAAGCTGGAAGGGCTTTTGAAAAAAGGGTTTGTGGTAATACTCGACCGTTATACTCAATCCAATTTGGCTTACGCTTCGGCGGACTTGACGGGGAAAGAACGGAAGGAGCTCATATCGTGGATTGAAAAACTCGAAAAAAGCTTGCCGAAGGCGGATGCAGTGGTGTTTTTGGACGTTCCTCCCCAGCAGAGCGAAAAGCTTTTTGGAAAAAGAAAAGCGAAAATCAAGGGAGTGCGAAGGGATATTCACGAGAGGGATTTTTCTTACGCAAAGAGGGTTTACGCGAATTATTTGAGTCTGGCGAGAGAAAAAAAGTGGATTGTCGTAAAGTGCGTAGGGAGGGGAAGACTCAAGGCGAAAGAAGCGATTGCAGGTGAAGTTTACGAAGCTTTGAGGCGAAGAAAAGCGCTTTAAAACTCCGCCGTCAAAATTCTTTTCCTGTTCTACGTTTGCTCCGTTCGTCTAGCTCGGTCCAGGACGCTGGCCTTTCAAGCCAGCAACTCGGGTTCAAATCCCGGACGGAGCACTCAAAATTTTCCCGGTCTTGTCGTTCGGTTTTTTAAGCCAGCCCTCGTTAGGCTTCTAAGGGAGTGGTTGAAAATGGGTTTCACTTCTTGGTTGAATTCTAAGATGAAAAAGCTGGTTTGGACCGACGTGTCGCTTATCAAGATCGGCGTGGCGGCGTTCGTATTGGCTGCGGCTAAACTGTGGCCCCCGCTGCTTTCACTTGACTGGTATTGGTATGCGGCGGTTTTCGTCCTTGCAGTAATAAAGCCCACACTCAAGTTTTTTGGAAAGTGAGGAGTTAAAACGGAATTTCCGGGTTTTTCTAATGGCTTTGTCTAAATCGGATTTGGCTCACAGGCACGCCAACCTTAAAGCCAAACTGGCTGCGCTTGAAAAGGAAGCTCTCGACGACCCGCTCATGAGAAACCGCAAGCTTCACGAGGAAATAGCCGAGTTGAAGAAAAAACTCTCAGATTAACCTCAAGCGGTTTTTGGCGTTTTCCTCCTCGGGTTTGGTAATCCGCTTCACTTTAAAATCCATTTTAAACCCATTCCCGCAAATCACTTGGGAGGTGAATGGAGATGGATGTACATCCCGTTATGGCGAGAATTATCGAGCTTAACAAAGGAAAAGCTGTCAACACACGAACGGTAACCGGTTTGGTTCACGCGGAAGGAGTCGGCGTGGGAAACAGGACTTTATCCCTGTACGTGCGAAAACCCCATGCTGAAGAGTTCAAGAGACTCCTTCAAAAACACTCTGTCGAATATATAGAATATACTAACGAAGAATTTCACACTTTCCACGTAAAAAATTCACAGCTGATTGACGCTTTCAACGAGTACAAGCACAAAGGTTAGGCTGCATTGAGAGGAGATTAGGCTGACGAAAACCAACGAAAAAATAGTGGTTACGAGCGCCCTTCCGTACGTCAACGGGGTGAAGCACTTGGGCAACCTACTGGGAAGCCTGCTTCCGGCCGACGTTTACGCCCGCTTCCTGAGGCTAGAGGGAGAGGATGTTATTTTCATTTGCGGGACCGACGAGCACGGCACCGCCTGCGAAGTCGCCGCCCTGGAGGAGAAAACGCCCATTAGAAAGTACGTGGACAAGTACCACGAAATCCAGAAAAACGTTTACGAAAAGTGGGGCTTGAGCTTCGATTACTTCGGGCGCACGAGTTCCAAGCAAAACCACGATACCACGCAAGAAATTTTCCTCAAAATTTACGAAAAAGGCTTGATTCACGAAAAAACGCTCAAGCTTCCTTACTGCCTGAACGACAAGCGCTTTCTTCCAGACCGGTACGTGGGCGGAAAGTGCCCGCACTGCGCTTACGAAAACGCGGTGGGCGACCAGTGCGAAAAGTGCGGCAAGATTTTGGACCCGATTGAATTGTTGAATCCCATTTGCAAAATCTGCAAGAAAAACAACATCGACTTTCGCGAGAGCAAGCACTTGTTTTTGGATTTGCCGAAAGTGGCAGAGCCGTTGAGAAAATGGATTGAAAAGCAAAAACACTGGCCTTCCAACGCGCGAAACTTTGCCTTGCAGTGGATCAGGGAAGGACTGCGGGAAAGGTGCATAACGCGGGATTTGGAGTGGGGCGTGAAAGTCCCGCTGAAAGGTTTCGAGGATAAGGTGTTTTACGTGTGGTTCGACGCGCCCATAGGCTACATTTCCATTACGAAAGAGCTTTTTGACGAGAGGGGGGAAAGTAAAAAGTGGGAGGGGTACTGGCGGGGAGAGAACGCAAAAATCATTCATTTCCTTGGAAAAGACAATATTGCTTTTCATACCGTCACTTGGCCTGCCGTGCTTTACGCTTCGGAATACGCGAATTTGCCGTACCAAGTGAAGAGCCTCGAGTTTTTGAATTACGAGGGAGACAAGTTCTCCACCTCCAGAAAATGGGGGATTTTTACTGACGAAGCTGTGGACTGGTTCCCTCCGGATTATTGGCGTTATTATCTCCTTTCCATTTTGCCCGAAACCAGCGACACCGACTTTTTGTGGAGCGAGTTCCAGAACAAAGTCAACGGCGACTTGGCGGACGTAATCGGGAATTTGCTGCAGCGCTGCTTGGTGTTCGTGAAGAACAATTATTCCTCCAAGATTCCCGAGGCGAAAAAACTGGATGAAGAGGACAAGAAATTCAAGAAAACCATTGCCGAGAGGGTGAAGAAAACTCGCGAGTTGCTTTTGGACTATCGCTTGCAGGAAGCGCTGCATACGGCGGTGGATTTGGCCCGAGAATCCAATAAATACTTCAACTCCGGAGAGCCTTGGCATGCAGTCAAAACCAACCCGGAAAAGGCGAAAACCGTGCTTTTCCTAACCGCCAACGCCCTGCGCAGCATTGCCATAATTCTCGAGCCGTTCGTTCCCTTTACCTCGAGAGAAATTTTCGGGCAGTTGAACCTCAAGTTCGAGAACGTGGCTTGGAAGGATGCTTTGGAGCTAGGCATAAACGGAGGGCATGCGATTGGCGAGCCGAGCGTGCTGTTCAAAAAGATAGAGGAAAAGGAAATAGCCGGAAAGAAGAAAATCATTGAAGCGAGAAGCAGGCGTTAAGGGGTAAAACCAATATTTTTAAAGCCCTTTTCGAGCATAGTATATACGAACGATTTCAAGTGGCTTTTGTTTAAACAGGTTATTTTAACTCGTCTAAGCGACAGTTTCACGAATCGTCTTTAAAAACTGAATTCAAAAGGTGGTGTCAATATGGCTCATGGGCAAATTTCAGGACAACCCGTCATCGTTTCAGGAGACAGGATTTTGGGGCGGGATGCTCAAAGAACGAACATAGCCGTAGCTTACGCAGTGGCTTCGGCAGTAAAGACTACTCTCGGCCCGAGGGGCATGGACAAGATGATGGTTTCCGACCTCGGTGACATTGTGATTACGAACGACGGAGCGACGATTTTGAAGGAAATGAACGTCGAGCACCCGGCTGCGAAAATGATGGTTGAAGTCGCCAAAACCCAGGACGATGAGGTCGGCGACGGGACCACCAGCGCAGTCGTACTGTCGGGAGAGCTGTTGAAAAACGCTCTCGACATGCTCGACCAGGACATTCACGCTTCAACAATAATCTCCGGCTACAAGAACGCGGCCTCCAAATCAATAGAATACTTGTACGAGATTGCGGAGCAGGTCGGGTTGAAAGACACTTCCACGCTGGAAAAAATCGCTTCAGTCTCGATGGGAAGCAAGACCGTTTCTTCCGGCGAAGCGCAGGCGTTTCTTGCGAAAATGGTCGTGAAAGCAGTAACGCAAGTGGCGGAGCACAAGGACGGAAAGGTTTCCGTCGATAAGGATTACATCAAGCTGGAGAAAAAGCACGGCGGGAACGTCTTTGAAACCGCGCTCATCAACGGCGTTTTGATAGACAAGGAAGTCGTCCATCCGGGAATGCCCAAAAAGCTGGAGAACGCGAAGATAGCGTTGCTCGACGCGGCTTTGGAAATAGAAAAGACCGAAACGGACGCCAGAATCAACATTACCTCTCCGGAGCAGATGACCGCGTTTCTTGAGCAGGAAGAAAAGATGCTCAAGCAAATGGTCGAGAAAGTAGCCGCTTCTGGAGCGAACGTCTTGTTCTGCCAGAAGGGCATTGACGACGTAGCCCAGCATTATCTCTCGAAGAAAGGGATTCTTGCCGCGAGGAGAGTCAAGAAGAGCGACATGGAAAAGCTCGTGCGCGCCAGCGGCGCCCGCATCGTCACCACCCTGGAAGACTTGGGCGGCAAGGACTTGGGCCACGCGGGGCTCGTGGAAGAAAGAAAGATAGGCGGCGAGCAGATGGTTTTCGTTGAAAAGTGCAAGGACCCCAAGAGCGTCACGATTCTCGTGCGCGGAGGGACGGAGCACGTGGTTGACGAGGCCGAGAGGGCTCTAGTGGATGCGATCGGAGCAGTCACTTCAGCCGTCGAGGAAGGCAAGTTCGTGACCGGCGGAGGGAGCGTTGAAATGGCTTTAGCCATGCGCTTGCGCAAGCATGCAGTAGAAGTGGGCGGAAGGGAGCAGTTGGCGATACAAGCGTTCGCCGACGCGCTGGAAGTCATTCCGCGCGCTTTGAGCGAATCCTGCGGGCTCGACACTATAGACGCGCTGGTGGACTTGCGCAGCAAGCACGAGAAGAAAAACGTGCACTTGGGAATAGACGTTTACCAAGCGAGAGTGCACGATTTGAGGGTGCTGGGAATAATCGAGCCTTTGCGCGTGAAAAAGCAGGCCATCCAGTCCGCAAGCGAAGCCGCCGAAATGATTTTGAGGATAGATGATATAATCGCGGCGAGAGGAAAGCCGGCAATGCCTCAGGGCGGAATGGGCGGAGACATGGACATGTGAGTCCGTCTCTCCTTTTCTTCTTTTTTTTCCACTTATTTTCTCAAAAACTCGAATTTCTCTGGGTTTTCTATAAACTGCGCGTAAATGTTATCCCCGTCGAACTGCTGGTTCAACGGCAAGTCCATCGCGTCGATGGTTTTGATCATCGGCAGGTTCTCGTAGTGATTGTTGGGCGTAAGCGAATCGTCTATCAACTCGAAATACGCTCCTCCCTCCCTCAAGCGGTAAGGGTCGTACTCGCTCTTGAACAAGGCGGTAATGTTCGCTGAAACCAGCGTGGTCGGAGAAGGGTTGATGGAAATGTGCCCGTAACCGCTCGGCACTACTACTTTGTCCCCCTTCTTCGCTTTTACTAAGAGGATTTCGTCCACGCCGCCCGTTTTCTCGTCCAGCCTCTGCAGCAAGTAATGCGCTTCCCCCTCCAAAACTTCGTAAATCTCCGAATACCTAGTTCCGTGCGGGCTTTTCGGGTGGTAATGGCCAAGGGTTTTGTTGAATTCCTTTCCCAAGTCGGTAGCGGGAATTACGGTAATGTCGTAAGACAACTGGCGTTCGTTGAACAAGATTGCGTCATGCTTCGTGGCTATGCTCCGGAACATGTAATAGTGGATTTGCTTCGGGTCGACGTTTTTAGCGAAAGCCTTGTCGAAGCAGACTATCGCCATTTCCCCGGCGGTCCTGACGTTCGGAGTAAGCTCTATGCCCTCGAAGTAAAGCTTCTTTTCCTTGTCCTCGTACTCCACGTCCAAAGGAAAAGTGTTGAGTTTTATCACTTGCAATGCCCCCTAACCAACAAAACTCTTTTCCAATAAAACCTTTTTCCCAGCGGGCCCAGGGGGATTCGGACCCCCGACCTCCTGCTCTCTTGCATTTTTTTGCGGCGCCGTCGCTTTTCTTTTCCTGAAAGAAAAGCAAGGCATAGAAGGCAGTTGCTCTATCCAGGGTGAGCTATGGGCCCACCAGTATTTTTTTGGGGTGAAGAAAACTTTAATAGTATGGGTTTTCGCCGGGCTCAGAAAAACCTTTGGGCGACGAAGGTGTAAACCCCGTGCCACTGGACTATCGCATGCACGATTCCCACTGCGAACAAGACTAGCGCAAAGAGCCTCAGGTGCTCGTACTTGATCCAAATCAAGTACGCGAGGGCAGCTGAGGGCGAAACGACGAGCCAGATTGCCAGGAGTATTATTTCGTTGTCGGAAAACAGCATTTTCGCCTGCTGGTAGAACTCTGGAGCCTGGCGCTTGTAAGGGACGTACTGCCCGGCTTCGTTGTAGTCCAAAAGGCTTTTCTGCGATTTGCTCACTTTCACGATGCGCGGAAGCCGTTCGTCAAGCATTGTTTCGGGACCCGTTTTTGGAAAATCGTATTTCAAAACGAATTCGTGCAATAAATACGTGTTCCCGCGCGTTTTTTGCCGGAAAAACGAGAAAACAATCGGGGTTTTATTTGCCTTTCGACAAGATTTTTTTCGCTATTTTCGCTAGAGGGGGATTGGGGTAGCCTGGCATCCTGCGAGCTTCGGGAGTTCGCGACCTGAGTTCGAATCTCAGATCCCCCACTTTCTCAAAAAAACGAAAGTAGAAAAACCCTTTTTCAGTTGAGTAGTTAGGGTGGTTCGCGTTGGCTTTGCAAGACCAGATTTACAAAAACAAGATTTCGTTCGGAATATTCCTCGTAGTGATAATATGGCTCATCGGAGCGCTGGTATACTATACCGTGGAAAAGTTTTCCCTCACGGACTCGGTTTACTTCGCCGCAACAACGCTCACTACCGTCGGATTCGGGGATTTGCACCCGAAAACCACCGTCGGAAAGCTTTTCACCATCGCTTATTGCTTCTTCGGAATAGGCGCGGTGTTTTACGTGCTCACGCAGACCGGAAGGTATTACATCGACGAGCGGTTTGAAAGCTTCAAGCGCTCGAAGGAAAAGAGAAGGTAGTGGAAAATGGACTTGACTCATTCGGTTTCGCAAATAACCCCGGAACTGGACGGAAAGAAAGTCAAGATAGCCGGCTGGGGTCACGAAACGCGGGATATCGGGAAATTATTGTTCGTAGTCTTGCGCAACGGAGACGGCTTGGCTCAAGTGACCGTAAAGAAAGCCGATTCCCCGGAATTGGCCGAAACCGCTTCTTCACTCATCAAGGAAACGACGGTTTACTGCGAAGGCGTTGTCAAGAAAAACCCGGGCGTAAGCGCTTTCGGGTGTGAAATCATCCCCTCGAAACTCGAGGTTTTGGGGCGAGTGGTTAAAAGAATCCCGTTCGA
>JAZDIF010000015.1:0-2255 GCA_043805205.1 Microcaldota archaeon | reverse complement strand
CGGGACTGCCTTTGCGAACTTCTTACGAGCCGTCGGAGTTTACCGTCGGCGCGGGGCAGATGATCAAGGGTTTTGACGATGCGGTAGTGGGAATGGCAGAGGGAGAAGAGAAGACCGTGAGGTTGCTTCCTTCAGAAGCGTACGGGGAACGCAGGGAAGATTTGTTGATTGAAGTGAACCGCTCGCAGATTCCGGGGGACGTGAAAATAGGCTCGAAACTCCAGTCTTCCACGGGAGCTGTTGCCACTGTGGTGAACGTTTCAAACGACACTATAACCATTGATGCGAACCACGCGCTGGCTGGAAAGGCTTTAAATTTCAAGATTATAATACGTAAGATAACGAAAGGCTGAGCAGAATGGGGTGGTTGGAGTGAAGAAAATACTTTTGGGAATCGCGTTTTTAAGCTTGTTTTTCGCCCTGTTCGCCTACGCTTTGCCTGATGGCGGCAATGACGACAAAGGTCCGTTGACTAAACTCACTTTCGTTCACTACAAGAAAAGCTTTGCAAAACCGCCGGGCACTCCGGGAGGCGGAAAAGGAGGAAGCGCTTGCTACGGTTTTCTGGCGAATGGAGCAAAGTGGAAACACCCCGAAAATTATTTGGTAAACCCTTCTTACTCTAATTTGAGCGACGCTTTCGTCTTGAACTCAATGGTTTCCGGCGCCAGCGAGTGGGAAAGCCAGGGCGCGAACATTTTCGAAAGCGGTTCAATAGACTATTCTGCCTATTACGACGAATCGTCCATGGACAACAACAACACTGCTTCTTTCGGGTACTACTCCCAACCGGGCGTGATTGCAGTGACGAACGTCTGGGGTTACTTTTACGGAGCACCGAAAACCCGCGAGATTGTAGAGTGGGACATGCTGTTCAACATTCAATACTCTTGGGGCAACGCTTCTGAAAACCAGTTGTTGATGGACTTGCAGAACATTGCGACCCACGAACTAGGCCACTCTGCAGGAATGGGCGACTTGTACGAAGTTTCCTGCCAGGAAGAAACCATGTACGGTTACTCCCAGGAAGGGGAGACGAAAAAACGCGATTTGAACGCCGGCGATATTACGGGAATAAAGAAACTCTACGGAGCTTGAACGTTTGAAAGAATGGGCAAAAGACGCAACTCAAAAACGCTGAAAAGTTCAGGGAAAAATCGAACGGGTATCTCCAGCAGGTGGAGTAGCAAAGCATAGGCATATAGCCAAGCGAAAGCATAGTATGATATGGCCTCCAGAACGTCTGCTACCGTACTCAAGGAATTTCAAGGCTATCGTACCGTTTACGGAGAGGGTTTCCTTTCTGTTTTGGAGCACTTGGTTGACAATCACGAAATGCGGATCGAGCCGCAGCACGACGGCACTTGCCTCGTGCGCGGGTTGAGCGTCGAGACAGGCTTGGCGGTGGAAAAGAATTTCGAGTCCGCCGAGGCTAATATGCTCAGCCAACTGCTTTTCGACGGTTACTTGAAGCCGTTCCGCTCTTCAAGCATGGGGAACACTTTCGACCTTCAAGCGGGAACCAAGGCTAACGCCAGAAAGTTCCTGGAATAAAACTTTTGAAAGTTAGGCTTCCTCTAGGACTATTTTTTTCGTCATTCCGAACGGGAAGGACTTTACTA
The DNA here is from genome assembly GCA_043805205.1 of Microcaldota archaeon. Classification (GTDB taxonomy): domain Archaea; phylum Micrarchaeota; class Micrarchaeia; order Norongarragalinales; family Norongarragalinaceae; genus UBA10210. Next base: position 633 of record JAZDIF010000015.1, on the reverse strand, counting down.
TTTTCTTGCTTTCAAGGCGTTTGATGACGCGGTAAGTTTTGACTGCGGAAAAGCCGGTGCTGGCCGAAAGTTGTTTTTGCGTCGCCTCGCCCCTAAATTCAACCAGCCTGTCGTAAACCGCTTTCTCTTCGGAACTAAGCAGGGAAGCAATGATGAATTTCTTCGCTTCCTTCTTTTCCTTCACGTTCAAATGCTTCAACAGGTAGTATGCAGTGACGACCAGAAGGATTCCCGTGAGCAGAATCGCGAGTGCCTGAAGCGATAGTAAAACCGCAAGAGGGTCCCTGACCTCGCGAAAACGCTGGGGTTGCAGAAGGGCGCTTTCGTTAAAGCCGTTCATCTGTAGTTCGGGTCTTTCGGGGAAAACCGGGAGGAACTCGTTCCTCCAAAACGCAAAATACCCCAGTGCCATGTAGGCTATTATAAGAAAGCCCCCGTAGACGAGGCAGGTGTAGGCAAGCGCCTTCAGTTCACGCAGATTATTTCACCTTATTACAAATTTCAGGTTATTTCAGCCAAGCTATAATAGTCATTTCAAACTTATAAAAACCAGAGGTTTGAATTGAAAAAAGAAAATCGGAAAGCAAAAACCCCTTCGAACCCGAACATCAAAAACTTCGTCCTGCTTGGAGA
>JAZDIF010000014.1:0-2070 GCA_043805205.1 Microcaldota archaeon | reverse complement strand
ACCAAAACCGCTTCCGGATCAAACCTCAGTTTGGAAGCGACGGGAAAAGTGACTTCAATCCTTTCCTCCTGCACGCTCGCTATTCCCTGCGGCACGTAAAACTCCGATTCAACCGGCACCAGCGCCTCCACTCCGCTTCCCGTGTCGGTCAACGAAGAGTCGGTCTTGAAAGCGAATTTCGTAGCTGGGGGAAGGTAAACCCCCCGCACGTCCTGGGGGTAGAACTGGGAGTAATATTGGTGGAATCCCGGAAGGTTCGAATCCTGCGCAGGCGAAAGGGACGGATCCACTATCTCGCTTCCAGCCGGGAAGTACAAAAGCAATTCAGTTGGCAGGGATAGTGAAAGCCCGTCGAACGGCATGGGATTGACGAAACGTGGGTCCACGAACGGCTGCTTTCCGTCGAGAGTCGGGAATTGCCTGCTGGCATTATCGCCCAAGTTGGAGGGATTTTCTGCAGGCGCTTCGTTATTCAAGTCAACGAACTCCACGAAAACGTTCTTTGGAATAACCGCAACCTGGTTTCCACCTTCGGAACCCAGGATTACTTGGGAGGGGAATACTGCGATAGAGCGCGGCATCATGATGCTGAACCCGCCGTTCGTACCCTGCTTTAATTCCGCATTCAAGGGAAGTTCCATCCTGCTGTCCAACGGAAAGGAAACGCGAATCAAATTCGCGTTCTCTTGAACGCGGTTTCGAGGGAGGAACATCGTCGTTCCGGCAGGAACTGCCAGCCGGTTTGTTTCGTTCACTACCGAAGCGCCGGCGTCGAAAGCCAAAACCTCCCCTTCCTTTCCGCCCACTCTCAAAGCTAGCGTCCCGTCAGGGTTTTCCTTCGTCTCGACGCTTCCGGAAAGGAGCAGGTAGTCGGTGAAAGGCAACTGCAGTTCAACAGACTCGTTGGAAGGCTTGCAGTTCTCGTCCTGAAGGAAAGAGTTTTTCACTTCAACGCTTTTTCTGGAAAGGATTCCCTGGTACGAGGCTACTACGCCCAGCGCCTGCTCTTCCTCTTTCTCCAACGCAAAACAATCTGACGAAATTTCATCGGGAATTGTTTTCGTGACGTTGAATTCAGCGAACGAATTCGCTTCTACCGTCAAGCTGGCCGGAGTCGCGTAAAGCCCGCTTTCGTTCAAGTTCAAATTAATCAAAAGCGGGACTGGCGACTGACTGTCTATCCTCAGGGTTTTCGATTGCGAGGGCTCTTCGGCGCTCAAGACGAATTCCATCGACTCGGACTCCAAAAACCACAAGTCGTCCAGCGTCTTCTGGTCGACTGAGGAAGTGACGTTCAGGGGAACGCGCTCTTCCTGGGAAAACTTGCCTATGGTGAAAACGAACGTCACCGAGCCCGAAACGGCTTCCTGCAGCCTAGCCGGCTTTTCAGCGAAAGGCAGAATCCCCTCTTGCAGGGAAGCATTCAAAACAACGTCTTTTTGCTCAAGCGCCTTCAGCGAAGTTTTCTTGGACGGGGAGACCGAGAGGGAGGTTATCGCGGGGCTCGAGCCCGTCTCCACTCTTGCGGTGAACGAAACTTCGTTGTTCAAAAGGTTTTCCAAATTCAATTCAACCGAAACAGGCTCTCCGGTCACGCTCACCTGCACTCCGGCTGGGGATATTGAAACGAATTTCTCCGGCGCCTTCACCGGAATTGCGCCAGCCAAAACCGGGAACCCTTCTTTTGAAATTGAATATTCTGCCTCCCCGACGAAATCTGGTGATAGGGAAACTTCGTACGTTCCTGCAGCAGCTTCTCCAGCCTGCACGTCGTTCAACATCACAACGGCATCCTCAACCGGAAAGCCCAGGGAATCTTCCAAAGCGAAGGAAACTTTCGAATCCTGCAAGGCAAGGATTTCTTTTGGCGAGTGTTTTTCAACTAGGGAAAGCTTGTCTTTCGAAACTACGCGCAAGTGGATTTTCTTTTCCCACGAATTCACTTTCAACGTAATCGCAGCGTCGGAAGCGAGTTTCGCCGGGGAGAATAACGCTTCCACGTCCGCAACCCCGCCCTTCGGCTCTACGGACAATGACAAGGCGTTTGATTGCGCAGCAGCACTCTCCCCG
>JAZDIF010000013.1:0-7679 GCA_043805205.1 Microcaldota archaeon | reverse complement strand
TGGACGAGGCTTTCGTTTCCGAGTTTTTGCAGGAAGGGAGGGTTTTCATTACCCGTGGGAGGGCTTGGAAAGTGTTGAGTGTGGGTGAAAGCGAAATTGCGGTGGAGCAGAGTTCGGACATTACCGCGGCTGTTCCTGACTGGGTTGGGGAGGAGATTCCGGTTCCTTTCGGCATTGCACAGGCTGTGGCGGAATCGTTTTCCTCGAAAATAGTTGGTGAAAAGGGCTTGGCGAACGCGTTGAATTCGTTCGTCGAGTCGCAGAACGTTTTTTTTGTTCCCAAGCCGGATGAAATCGTGTTGGAAAAGCGGGAGAACTTGGTTTTGATGCATGCGTTTTTCGGGAACAAGGTTAACGAGACGATTGCGAAGGTGCTGGCGCCGTTGTTGTCTAGGGGGTTCGCCGTGCGTTCGAAGGCGAGCGCTTACGGGATTTTGTTTGAATTCCCGCCCAGGGCAAAAGTGGATTTGGAGCAGATTGCCTTGGCATTAAAGCGGGTTGGCGGCGAGAAGGCGGCGGGGGTTTTGAAGTCCGTTTTGCCCGAAAGCGGTTTGTTTGCGGTGAAGTTTTCCCACGTTGCAAAAAGGTTCGGGTTGATTCGCAAGAATGCGGATTACTCGAAAGTCAGCTTGAGAAGGATCGTGAAAAACCTGCCTGAGGACTCGCCGGTTTTGAAGGAAGTGTTCAACGAGCTTTATTCTGAAAAGCTGGACGTGGTGGGCGCGGCTAACGTCTTGAGCGGCTTGTCTTTCGGGAAGATAATTGTTGGAAAAATCGAGGATAAGGGCGACTGGTCGCCGTTGGCGCGGGAATTCCTGTCATTCGGCGGGTTTAGTGAATTATTCATTCCGGCGGAGCCTACGGAGAAAATCTTGGAGGCGTTCAAGGGCGAGTTGCTGGAGAAGACTTTGCGTTTGAAGTGCGGTTTTTGCTTGAAAACGTTTTACAAGAAGCTGGAGCCCGGCGGTTTCGTTTACTGTCCTTACTGCTCTTCGCAGAGGGTTTATCCCGCGGAAACCGGCTTGAAGGGGGAGCGGTTGAAGCAGCACGCGCAGAAAATCGCTTCACTTGTTTCAACGTTCGGAATGAGGGCGTTAATCGCAATAAGCACTTTCGGCATTGGCCCTGAAAAAGCGGGGCAGTTGCTAGGTAGGATGCACAAGTCTGATGAGGAGTTTTTCAGAGATTTGCTGGACGCGCAAAAGACGTTTATTCGAACGAAGAAATACTGGCGGGCTTGAGTCAAGCCTCGTGATTTTCCAAAAACTCGTATTCCTCTTCGGATGGAGGCTCTTTTTCCTCGATTTTCTTTTCCTTTACTTGAACTACTTTCGGCTTCATTTTCAAACCACGATCTTTGGTTTTCTCGGCTTTCCGCCTGCAAGCCCGTTTTCCTCGAACCACTTTGCCGCTTGCTTGTTCAGCGGGTCTTTCACGTTCGGGTTGGCTAAAAGGTGTTCTAAAGCTTTAACCACGCCAGCGACGCTCGTGGTTTCACTCCAGTCGTTCACCAATTGAATGCAGACTCTGCCATCGTCTTCGCGGATGTTCGGATGATAGATTGGCGAGAGCCAATAAACTTCAATCCCGCCTGGGTATGGGAATTCCCTCAAAAGAACGATTTGGACGGTGTGAGCATCCCTCTCTATAACCGAGTCACCTTGCTTGGCGAGTCCTCTGCCTTTCAAGCTGATGGTGTATTCGGTTTTGTCGGCATTGGCTTCGAACTTATAGCCCGTAGAACGCATTTCTTCGTACTCGCTGTCCAACCGCCGTTTCCAAATGTTTTCCGGAAGAAAAGCCATGGTAAAATATAGGCGTGAAAATTTAATTGCCTTTCTGGTTGGTTTTCACCCGCCGGTGGGGTCGGGAATCAAGAGTATCTTGGCGCCTTCCGCAAGCCCGGCGTCGGAAACGGTTGTTTCGGGGCTTAGAATCTTGTTCTGCTCTGTAGCCAAAACGAACCTGTCTTTCAGCTGGAGGTTTTCTACCAAAACTTCTAGAACGCTACCCACCGTGAATTCGGGTTCTACGGCTACAGTGATTTCTTTTCCTGAAGTGGTCTGGACGACTACGATGTTGAATTCTGCCATGCGCAACCACCTTTTTTTAGCGTTTTTTCTGAAAGAATTATAAGCGAGGTTTGGTTTATTATAGGTTGCTGAGGAGAGGAGGCGAGAACGTCCGCGTGAGCAAAATCGTAGTGAAAAAAAAGGGCGGCGAGCCGTTCTCCGAGTTTTCTTTTTCGGAAACCAGCGAAGCGCAAGTTGAAAAAGAAGAAGAAACGGGTGCTCAAACCGTGGAGAAACGGGTGGAGGGCATCGTCGGAGTGAATCCCTTGACTCAAAAACCGATTATTCGGGAGATAAAGAAAAAGCCGGTTATCCGCGGGGTTATTGACAAGACTGAAGAAGAGAAAAAAGAGGGGCGCGGGGAAGAGAACGAGCTGATTCGGGATTTGGTAGGCGCGTCCGATGTTGTTTCCCAAGAGTTGAGGAGGAAACAACTGTGGGATATCGCGCCGGTTTCGAACGAGCCTGCGGTTGAAAAAAGGAGGGAAATGAGCAGGGAGGAAGCCGCAAGTTTGGCCCGCAGGATTTGGCGCGATCAGGAGGAGAAAAAGCCGTTCCACCACCGGCTTTTCCGCCGTTTGGGCTTGCGTTGAGTTTTCAAAAAACCCGCTGGAGTGAGAAGCTGAAATGGCGTTCGACGTTTACTTGAAGGAAAAAGCTTTTTCCAAAATCAATTCCCACTTTCAGGAAAACGCGTCGAGCGGCTTGGAGGCGCTCGGTTTTCTCGTGGGAAGCGTTTTTTCGAACGAGGGGAGGAAGTTCGTGGTAGTGGAGGATTACTTGACCGCCGAGAACGAAGCAACGTCCGTCACGGTGCGTTTTTCGAGAGAGGCGTTCAAAACCTTGTCGGAAAAGCTTTCGGAAAACGGCGAGATCATAGTGGGATGGTGCCACTCTCACCCTGGCTACGGTTGTTTCCTTTCTTCCACTGACGTTCGCACTCAAAAAGTGTTTTTTCCCGAAGAATTTCACGTGGCGATGGTTTGCGACCCGCTGAGGAAGGAATGCAAAATATTCAGGGTTTCGGGGGAGGAGGAAATGGAAGTTTCTTTTGCGGTAGTAAGAAAGAAGAACGGCAGTTGAGTTAGGAATTGACGGGGTTGGAGGAAGTGGAGGAGTTCAAACTGCCTGCGGGCGTTCCTGTTGTCGAGGAAAAGCCTAAGCTAAAGCAGAAAAAACGCGGTCGCAAAAAAGCGCCTAGGTTCAAGCTCACTCGTTTTGACAGGGACTTGGCGGAACTGGTGAAAAATGGTGTTTCCGACGTCCCCACGATTTTGCAGAAGATGGCGGTCGACCCTGAGGATTTCAACAAGCGCGTGGGGCGTTTGGTGAGGAAGGGTTATTTTGTTTTCGATTCGCAAACGCGTTCTTTGCTGACGCTGGGCTGGCAGGGTTACAATCTGTTCGCTCCGGCGAAGCAAAACGCGGCTGAAAAAAGGAAAGATGTTGAGGAAAAGGCGAAGGAAGAGGCGCCCAGGGGAGCGGAAAAAGAGCGTGTTTTCGAGAGTCCGTTGCAGCCTCCGGTGCAGATTCTTCCCGCTCCGCAGAGCGCGGAGGATTTGGCCGAATTGTTGAGGAAGGGAGCAGCGCAAAACCCGCAGAAGTCTAGCTTGTTCGTAGAAAGACAGCAGCAGAAAACTTCGCAAGCTCCGGCTAAGGAAGAACGGGCGGATACGGGAAAGGCGTTGATTCTGGAGGGAAAGGAAGCTTGCGAGTTGTGCAAGGCGAAGTTCAAGTTGAACGTGAAAAACACGGATCAGGCGAAGTACGGGCATTGCTTCTGCGGGGCTGGTTTTCACAAGGACTGCTACGAGTCTTTGCTTCAAAACGGCGGAGCGTGCGTGCGCTGCGGGCGCAAGCTAAAGCTGATGTTCGACCGGAAGGCGGAAGAAGCCGTTAGAGGAATTAAAGACGCTTTTGAGTGAGTCTCACTCGTGTACAGTGCATCCTTTCTTTTTCTCTAAAGATAAAATCTTGAACTCGTTTTTCAAACCGTCGTAAAACAAGAATTTGCCCTCCAATGTTTCACCCACCCCGTGGATTATCTTCAAAAACTCGTTCACTTGCAGGGAAGCGGTGATTGACGCTGCTGTGGCTATCGAAGGCATTTTCGGGTCGAAGAAATCCAGTGTTTCACCAACGCAAGAGTATTTTTTCCACAAGATTTTGTAGTCGGCCTTGCTGAAGCCGCACTCCAAGCATGCGAAGGGAGCGCGGATTGTCTGCACTCTTCCGTTGAAAGCGTTTATCCCCCCGTCGATGAAAGGGGTTTTCCCGTAAGTCTGGGCATTCAAGTGCATTCGCGCTGCAAGGTTGTCCAGGCAGCCGAAAGCCACGTCGAAATTTCCGAAGAAATCCTCGCCGACTAGCTCTATCATTTTAGGAACCGCCTTTACTGTGGCGTTCGGGTTTACTTTCTTCGCTTCCCTGGCCAAAACCTCGGCTTTCAAAGCTTTCTCTTCAGCGTCTTTCTCGGTGAAGAAAATGCAGCGGTTGAGGTTCGCTTTCACGATGTTGTCGTGGTCTACCACAGTAATGTCGTTCGCGCCCAGTTGAAGCAATAGTTTTACTACTTCGTTTCCCAACGCGCCCCCACCGACGACGAGGATTCTGGCGTTGGAGACTTTCTGCTGGTCCCACCCTTTCACCCGCTTTTGCCTGTCAAACCTGTCGTCGTCAATGCCCATTTTGCCTTCCCAATCGCTTTATTGTCTTGTCGATTAATTACCGTTATGCCGACTATTTTCTGCTCGACTGCAGACAAGGCGAGTTCCAACGTCGCTAAATTTTTGAAGGAAAACCACGGCTTCCAGCCTGCGGGCGAGGTTGGGGGGTTTGCTTTCTGGAGGAAGGGCAATGTGCACTTGGTCGAGTTGAAAACAAGGCTGGTTGAAAGCGATTTCCTGGGCGGTTTGTCTTTTCCGGAAAGCGATTTGTTCGTTTTCGCTTCTAAACACCAGGCTGAAAGCGGAAAGCCTTGTTATACGGCCCACGCCCCCGGAAACTGGGGGGCTTCAACTCCGTTTGGAGGAAATCCTGGAGAGTTGCAGTTGACTAGCGCCAGGGCATTGGCTTGTCTGAAGGAATTCCTGCAGGATGAGGAACTGCCTTTCGCCCAAGAGGCCACGCACCACGGGCCGACTTCCTTGAAAGTTCCCACCGTATTCGTGGAAGTTGGGAGCACGGAAAAGGAATGGGTTCAAGAAAAGCTTGCGGAGCCGGTTGCCGAGGCGATAGTGAAAACCTGTTCGGAGTGGACGGGAAAGAAGGCAAAGGCCGCGTTGGGCTTCGGGGGAACGCATTACTGCAATGCTTTTCAGGAATTGCCTTTTTCGTTTTCACACGTTGCTTCGAAACACTCGCTCGACAGCGTGGATTCAAGCATTGTAAAGCAAGCGATAGAAAAAACGGTCGAACCGGTGGAAAAAGCGTTTTTAGACTGGAAGGGCTGCAACAAAACTCAGAGAGACAAGCTGATCGCTTGTTTTGAACAACTCGGCTTGAAGTGGGAGCGGGTTTAGTAATCGCGAAGGGTTTTTTGCTTTAGAATCATGCTTTTTCCCAAGTATTCCGATAATGGCGCTTTGAGTTTTGTTTTCAAGTGTTCCAGCGCGTGCTTGAGCGTGGGAAATTTCAAAGGCGGTTTTTCAAACGCTTTAGCTTGGCCTTCCCTCACCTGCCAGACGCCGAGTGGAACTTTGTAGTCTTCGCTTATTTCCCTGAATACCACTACCCTGGCTTGTTTTTTCATTTTCCACAGCGCTTCGGCGCAGGAAAACCTTCCCGCGTAATACCCTCCTCCTTCGCTCTCGGCGTAATCGCTCCTTCCTTCGAAAGGTTCCCACTCATGGGCTATTTTCACGTTGGTAGTCCAATGGCTTCCCGGAGCCCACGCCTCGAACTGCTCGAACTCCCAGCCTCCCGGCAAAAGCAAAATCTCGTAGTGGTTGTCGAAATGCTCGTGGGAGTAAAGCAAAACTTCAGGCACTTCGGGGGTTTCCTTGACTTTCTCCAAGTAATGGTCGGCGAGAATCTTGTCCATTCCCGTGATGCTCCAGCGGGTTGGAACGAGCTTTTTCTTTTCCCCCAAAACGCCGGCGCTCAACAGCTTTTGCAAGTAATAGTAATCGAACTTTGCTTTCACCAGCTCTCCCATGACTTCCCTGACTTTGATCTTTTCTCCAGCAAGCTCGTCGATTTTCTTTGGAATGACCGGGTTTTCGGTCAAGCGCATGTCTTCCATGCTTCCTGAGGGTCCCATGGGTGCGGTGTAGGAAGAAAAGGAAAGATGAAATTGCGGTTTTTTCGTGAATTTCACTTCAACGTCAACCGGTTTTTGCGACAGGACGCTCAACTGCATTTCTTCCAAAAGCCTGGACGTGTTTTTCACGGCGTGTTTTTTCATTCCCCGCGCGATGCTAGTCCGGAAGGAAATGATTTGCTCGTAACCCAAAGAACCCCAGTTTGACGGAGAGTCGGCGATGGTCGGGTCGATTGTTTCGTCAACGCTTACCAGCGGCCCTACGAAAACGTTCGGATAGCCTTCCCGCCCGATGAAAACGTTTGGCGGAGACGGGCCGAACACGACGCTTCCCAACGGCTTTTGCGCGAACTTGATGCTGATGTTTTTGATGTGCTGGAAGTACGTTGTCGAAGGAGAGATTTTCACGTTGGAAGTCCACCGTGAAACCTAATCTTTCACGGGGTTTTTAATCGTGAGCAGACGTGCTTTCCAGTGGTATTCCCTTATTCGCCTCTATAAAAACGATTAGCGGAAGTGCGGGGTTCATTAGTGGAAGCAAAATCTTTTTAAACGATTATCGGGTTTTGATTAGTCCCGAAGTGGGTTTCGGGAGTTAGTGGGTTAGAGCAAAGAAAAACAATGCGCGTAGCGTATCGCATGCGCGTCAGGCGCTAGGCGCGGTGGGGAGAGAGTGGTGGGTTTGGCAAGACAAGCATTTTCCCTGTTTGATATGGACGGGTTGTTCCGCGAGGCGGGAGCCCAGAGGGTGAGCGAGGATGCGAGCCGCAAGCTCGCTGAAGTGCTCGAGGATGACGCTAAGGAGATGTTGTTGAAGGCGGGCGTGTTCGCAAAGTACGCCGGGAGAAAGTGGATTTCGAAGAAAGACGTGGTTCTCGCGTCGAAATGCTAGAGGTTTTATACTAATCCAAGCGCCGGTGGGTTGAACCGAATTCTAAAACGCTTGGGTGGCGGCCGTGCTCTGGGGCTTTCCCCTCTTCTCGAAGCCGAAAGAGCGCGGCTGAGTTTTTTCTAAAAATCAAGTTTTAACGAAGCTAATTCTGGCTTTGCAGCCGTCCACGAACTTTTCCAAGGTTAACGCCAAGTCGTTGGTAGCATTTTCAACCTGCTCTCCGCTTATGTCCATCGCCCCATCAACGACCAAAACGAATTTTTTCGTATACTCGGCTATTTTCGCTTCCTCGCAATCCCGATAATTCCACTTCCGGCAAAGGATTTTTTGCTCATCGGCATAAACCACTTCCCCCTCGTTAGTTTCTTGAACTTCCAGCGCTCCCAGAGGCGTGAACTTCTCCCCCTCCTTGGCAAAACGCAGGGTTACTTTCCCTTCTACTTTCTCCAAATCG
>JAZDIF010000012.1:0-4381 GCA_043805205.1 Microcaldota archaeon | reverse complement strand
TTAGCGAGTTTTAAAACGTTTTATGCGGGACGGTTAGAAGGTGGTTTTGCAATGCAAGCGCTCGAAACTAGGAGAAAGTTCTTGGAAAAGGCCAAGAAGCAAACTCAAGAGGCTCTTTCTGGGAAAGACTCTCTCATCATCCAGGCGGTTCGTTCGCTGGACGATTTCGACAGCGTAAAAAGCTTACTACAACAGAGGATAGTCGAGTGGTTTAAAATCAACTTTCCCGACTTGAGAGCGAACGAAGACACGGTAACCAAACTGTCGTTCGAGTTCGGGAGAAAGGAAGATTTCGAAGAGGAGAAACTCAAGGAGATAGTCGGCGAAAGCAAGGCTAGCGCGATAATGCGAGTTAAGGGCGAGAGTTTCGGGGCAAAATTTGACGAGCAAGACGCTAAAGCGCTGAAAGTTCTGGCTGGGCAGATAGTGAGCTTGACCGAAGCCAGGAAGGAAACCGAAGAGTACGTTAATGCTTTGACTGAAGCGGAAATGAAGAACGTTACTTTCCTTACAGACTCGCTTTTGGCTGCAAGGCTGTTGGCTTTGGCGGGTTCTTTGAAAAACCTGGCTGAAATGCCCGCTTCAACCATTCAAGTCATAGGCGCGGAGAAAAGCCTGTTCAAGCACTTGCGCCAGCACACCAAGCCGCCCAAACACGGCATTATCTTTCAGCATCCTGCAATCAACGGAGCTCTAAAACACCAGCGAGGGAAGATAGCCAGGGCGTTGGCCGCGAAACTGGCCATTACTGCCAAAGCGGATTTTTACACTCAAAACTTCATCGCGCCCAAGCTAAAGGCTGACTTCGAAAAGCGCTTGGAGGAAATCCGCACCGCGCCACCCAAACCCCAAAAGCCGCAGCAAACCCCCCAGTTTTCCCTTAAAAGCCCCAGGTTTGCCGGAAGGGAAAAACGCTATAAAAAGCGGTGAGCCGGACGTGAGGGTATTCTGCGTTTCCGACGTGCACGCGAGCAATACTGCCCTCCAAGCGATTGAAAAAACGCTTTCCTCCAAAAAGCCGGATTTGCTCTTGGTAGTCGGGGATACGACCCACCAGGGCAAGAGTTCTTTCATCAACAAATTTCTCCCTGCAATGGAAAAAACTAAAGTTCCCCTTCTAACTATTCCTGGCAACATGGACGAACAACCAGTCTGGAAGATTCTGGAAGAAAAAGGAATTTCCATTCACGCGAAGAAAACGGTTTTCCGTGGCGCGAGTTTCGTGGGCTTTGGGGGCTCGACCCACTGCCCTTCGCCCACGCCAATGGAGTATGACGATGGAGAGCTTTACGAAAGCATAGCTGATTTGGTTGACCGGCAGACCATCGTGGTTTCGCACGCTCCGCCGTTCGGAACCAAGGCGGACGTCACGCACGCCGGAAAGCACGTGGGCTGCAAGAGCTTGAGAAGGCTCTTGGAAGAGAAACAACCGCTCGCGTGCGTAAGCGGGCATATTCACGAGGCCGAGGGAACGGACAAGATTGGAGACACGGTGATAGTTAAAGTGGGCGCCGGTAAAGACGGGCGGGCAGCTTGGCTGGAATTACCCTCGCTGAAAGCCGATTACGTAAAGTTGTTTTGAGTGATGGGAAAAATGAAGGAGATTTTCAAGGGCGTTTTCGTCGAAGGAAGGAATTTCTACACGCGCAACCTCGTTAAAGGATTCAAGGTTCATGGCGAAACGCTGGTGCATGATAAAGGCGTCGAGTACAGGGAGTGGAATCCCGGCCAAAGCAAGCTGTGCGCTGCAATAGCCAAGGGACTAAAGGAAATGCCCGTTTCAAGCGGCAGCATAGTGTTGTACTTGGGAGCTGCGCACGGCGCCACGCCTTCATTCGTCAGCGACATCATTGGAAAGAACGGAAGCGTATACTGCGTTGAATTCTCGCCTATTGCAATGCGCGATTTGATCCGCGTTTGCGAGCAACGGGAGAACATGATTCCCATTCTTGCAGACGCGCGCAAGCCCGAAGAGTACGAGGAAGCGGGAAAAGCGGATTTGGTTTTCGAGGACGTGGCGGACCCCCAGCAGGCTGAAATACTCGTGCAAAACGCTTTGTTTTTGGAGAAAGGCGGGATTGCAATGATTGCGATTAAAGCCCGCGCGGTCAAGTCAACCGAAGAGCCGGAAAAAATCTACTCCAGCATAAAAAAAGTTCTTTCGGGAACGTTTGAAATCGTGCAGGAAATCGACTTGAACCCGTTCGAGAAAGACCACTTGTTCCTCGTCTTGAAGAAAAAGTGAAGGCTATTGCAGAGAAGCTGAACAGTGCTTGCAGTTCTTCCTCCCTCCGTGCGTCCACTTTCCGCAGTACAAGCAAATCATTCTCTCTTACTCTCCCGACGGACAATAATCGTCGAACGAGTTGTTCACGCCCTTGACGATTGCGAACACGTAGCTTCCTGCCGCGATTGCGTTTCCGCAAACCACGTGGTTTCCTCCGGAATCCAAGTAAATTCCCATGGTTTTCGCGTTAATCGCGTTGTTTTTTACCGACGCGTTCCAAGAATTGCCCCTCACAACCACTCCGGTCGAGTTGGTTGAAACGAGCGTGTTGCTGAAAACGCTGAAGCCTGACGAGTTGGTTTCAATCAACAGCGGATGGTACTTCCTGGCTTCGGCCCTGTTGTCGGAAACGGTGCTGTTGTGCGACTGCAGGAACCTCATTGCGCTGTCTCCGGTTGAAAGCAAGTAGTTTTGCTTCACCACCGAGTTGTTGCTCCACTCCAGCTGGAGGGACCTCAACCGCGTAGTTACGTTGTTTCCCTCAAAAACCAACCCGTCTGCTTTCACGGTCGCAAAGCCGTACTTGCCGCTTGAAACAGTGTTGTTCGTAAACGAGTTGTTCAGCATTTGATAGGAGCCTCCGGTAAACAGTACTTCCCAGCTTCCCGTCGAGTTCAGGCTGTTGTTGAAAACCAGGTTCGAGTGGAAAACATTGTTGTTTCCTCCTGCGAGGACAATTCCGTACATCATGTTCTCGAAAACCGTGTTTCCGTAAACCTGAGAGTCGTTCACGCGAGTTGCCAGGTAAATTCCGTACGTCCAAGCCTTGTCCAAATCGTTCCTGAACGCGCGGTTGTAGTAGACAACGGCCTTTTCGCTAGTCAAAATCCTGATTCCGTCCAGCTTGTTGTGGTGCACGGAATTATCGTGAATCTTCGCGTCGTTGGAATAGCTTTGGAAGGCGATTCCGCGGCTGAAGTTGGAAATGTCGCAGTTTTTCACTTCAACATTGTCAAAACCGTTGTTGTAAACCCCGTTCCCGCTTCCTTTTCCGGTAATCGAGTGGTTGGCGCAGTCGAGGAATATGTTCGAAGCGTTGATGGTAAAGCAAGTTCCGCTTGCAGTGACGTTCTTGGTCAAAATTCCGCTTTGGTTGAGAACACGGCAGGAAGTCAAGTTCAACGGAGGCAGTTCGGGCGGAGTGTTGTTGAACGGTTTTTGCGTCACGTTCAGAGGATGCGAATAAGCGCGCATTTCTTGAGTGTAATTTTGGTAATAATCTCCGTCCGTAAATCCAAACCACTGGCTAGTTTCGTAAATTCCAAGCGGATAACAGTTCATACCTTGATCATAGCAACCAGACTGCCATTGGTCTCCATGATAGAACCCGATATTCCAATCCCACCCTTTGCCGGAACTTGATTCTATTTGGTTTATTATGAATGACAAGTTAGACTGGCCAGAAGGGGCTCGATGGGCGCTGGAGCCGTTTTGCAAAGCATATTTCGTGGATGATTTATACTCAAACAAGTCTTTAGAAGCGTTATAAACCGAAGCCAGATTATTATGCGAGAAAGAACTAGTCAAACCTCCAAAATCATGGGATTCGTTAACGAAAACTAACAACTCGCAAACCGGGTAATTAGCGTAACACTCGTAAGAGTAGTTTAACACTGCGGTCGTTCCATCAACCATGTCAAAAGTGGTGTTTCTATACTGCCAAGCTGAAATCGCGTCCACCTTGTCGCCGAAAGCAAGAGTTTTGTCAGGGTTTTCCCACCAAGGTTTAATGTTATTATCCCAACAGAGGGCGAAAACTTTGCCTATCTGCGGTACGCGCTTTCTGAACTCGACTATTCCTTCACTCACGCTTCCACTTCGTTCGCTACGGTCTATACCCACCTCGACCAGCGAGTTCCTGACGTAAAACTCGTCCACATTAAAGCCTTTAGACACCGCAGTCAAATCTGCATCTGGCTTGTAGAAAGGCGCTTGCGCATCAGCATTTCCCCAGTATACGAAAAAGTTCGTTTCGTTCTTCTTTGCGCTTGTCGGAGTTGCGGAAGTGCTGACGTTCGCCGAGAATTTGATACAACTCGAATCTACCCGCCCGTTCGAATACTGCTCGTCGAAAACCGCGCTGGCGATTTCCCT
>JAZDIF010000011.1:0-12567 GCA_043805205.1 Microcaldota archaeon | reverse complement strand
ATAACGCCTATTTCCACTATCGGGATGGAAACTGCTTCGGCGACCATGAAAACAGAATCCAAAAGGCAAATAAAAACGTTCCACCAAAATCATCTACTGCAAAAAAAGGGCTCGTAGCTCAGCCTGGATAGAGCGTCCGCCTCCTAAGCGGAAGGTCCCGCGTTCGAATCGCGGCGGGCCCGCTTTGCAATATACCGTTAAATACCAGTTTCGGCAAAGGAATTAACATCTTGGAAATGAATTTTTTCAATTCAATTGCTTGCGGTGGAAACAATGGTTGCACATTCGGAAGTTCAAAAACTAATTCCCATTCTGGACTCGCTGTTGCAGGACACGAGCATTCCGCGAAACGTCCGCGCGAACATCCAGCTTGCGAAAGACAGGCTTGAAGAGGAGGATTTCGCCACCGCCGTGAGCGGCGCGGTTTACGCTCTCGATGAAATAAGCAACGACATCAACCTTCCGATCCACGGGAGGACGATGATTTGGAACCTGCTGAGCGAACTGGAAGCGTTCAAGCAAAAGTGACGATTCAGCGTTTTTTATGCTGTTTGCGCGCGTGCTTTTCGTGCTCGAAAAACGTGATTCCCTTCAAGGCGGAGTCCACTTCGCCGTGGCGCTTCTTTTCCCTCGTCAAAACCAGGAACGCAACCAAAGCGATTATCACTATCACCAGCACCAGCAGCCCGAGGCTTGAGGACGGCAGGAGCTCGCTCTTGGGACAGGCGTTGTTCAAGCACGACGGGCAAGGCGAAACTACGCTCTTGCAGTAACCGCTTTCGCAGTAATACTCTTTCACCCCTTCGCTGGTGCAAGAGTCTTTGAAGCTGCCGCTGGAATCCGAGCAAATACCTTCCGTTTCGTAGTCCTTTCCCCCGTCGGTGTCGGAACAGGCGGGAGTCGTAGGAACGGGAATGCAAGCGCCGTTCTCGCACGAACCGCCGGCGCAATCCAAAACTTGGGATTTCAAAATCTTCCCGTCCTCGCAGGAATACTCCAGGACTTTCGTTGCGCCCTCGCACTTTTCGTAGAAAGTAAAGCCCGTTCCGTTCGCGTAAGAACCGGTAGCCCTTCCCTTTACGGCAATATTCAAGCCGTCAAAATCCTCGCACTTCGCTTTAGCCCCGCTCTTGCACTTTCCGTTCTCGCAGCCGTAAGGGCATGAAAACTGTTGCGAAACGCAAGAGTTCTGGGAAGAAGAGCACGAGAATTCAATCAGCTCGTTTTCCCCCAGGCAGTAGTCGCCAGCGTCCACGAGAGTCGAACGGCACGTAGTATTTTGGTAGTAATCCAAGTAATCCGGATCCGTGCAGGATGGGGTGCACGAGCCTATGAACTTGATGAAACCGCCCGAAGCGTAAACCAGCCCTGAGGGCGTTTCTATGTAGATGCTTCCCTGCTTGAGGCTGGAAACAAGCGGGTCGAGCGTTTTAGTCAACGCGATGATCGTTTTTCCCGCTCCGTTGCCGAAGCCGAAAGACGGGTTTTTCGGGTAGCTTATCTTCACCACGCTGGTTTCGAAAGAACTGCCGGCGTAGGAAAACTGGTAGTTCGGGTCGAAAGAAATTTCTAAAGGCAAGCCGGACTCCACGTAAACCGGCTTTAGTGAACGCGCCCTTTTGAAGAAATCAGTGTTGAAACCGCTTCCGTACTGCGGCCTGAAGAAAACCTCGCCAGCAGAGGCAAGCAAAGACGAGTCCTTATACTGGTCTTGGGCGGCGATGTGGAAGAAGTCCGCCGTGTCGTTGCCGAAGGAAAAAGCGAGCGGCTTTTTGGACGCTATCGTGACGACGGCCACTCCCGGCGAAACTACCTCCCCGTAAAGAGGCATCAACGCGCTGGACGAGTACGAAACGTACAATATGTCCGCGCAGTTTTCCAACGCGAAAGAAAAAGGCGCGAGCAAAGCGAAAACGACAATGAAAGCTAGTGCATGTTTTTCAGGCAAGAACAACCACCCTTTCCTGTTGTCAATCACGAAAGCCGTTTTTAAATAAATAGCGTTTGGAAAGGGATATATTTCGTTACAGTCTTGAGTTTAAAGCGGCATTTCTCTTTCAAAAAACGGCTTATTCTGGGGTTTCCGCAAAAGGTGGGGGTTGCGCAATGGACTTGCTTGAAGTCGCGCGGCAGCGCAAGATGCTTTTGGAAGCGGGGGTTTTGGAAAAACTCTCTCCCCTGCCCCAAGCGCAAGCTTTGGAAGTGCTGCTGCAGGCGGAGAAACAAGCAGAGGAAAAAAAACTATTCGTAATTTCCAACGAGCTCGTCCAGGAAATCATTTCCTCCAAAGCCGAGGAAAAGAAAACCACGCAAGCCATGGTTGAAGTGGAAAAACCCCCGGAAGAGCAACCGGTCGCGTTCGACGACGATTTCAAGCACTCGCTCAAAATCCTCTCTAGGAAGAAGTACGACTGCAGCGGGGGGGTGAACGACTTCGTCTCGCACTTCAGGAACCGCCTGGAAAAACTCACAGCCATTTTGCGAAACCGCGCTTCAACCAACGGGGTGACTCAAATCGAGCAGGTGAAAAGCTCCCTCGACAAGCGCAGGAGCAGGGTAATCGGCATGGTGGAAAGCAAGAACGTCACGAAGAAGGGAAACTTTAGGTTCCAGCTGGAAGACGAAACTGGTGCGGTGACGTGCATCGCCACCCAAGGAAAGCCTTCGATGGAAAAAGCGCAGGAATTGTGGCTGGACGAGGTTGTTGCGGTGGACGGTTATTACTACAACGGCTTTTTCATCGTCGACGACATAACCTGGCCTGAAGTCCCCATCCGCCCCAAGAAACTGGCTGGTGTTGAAAAAGACGTGAGCATAGCGTTCATGAGCGACTTGCACGTGGGAAGCAAGTTTTTCATGCAAGACGAGTTCGAACGCGCGTTGGGTTTTTACAACGGCACCGGAGGCGACGAGGAGAGGGAGATAGCTAAAACCGTGAAATACTTGCTCATAGCGGGCGACGTGGTCGACGGGGTCGGCGTATACCCGTCGCAGGAAAAACAGTTGGTTACGAAAAGCATTTTCGAGCAGTACGAACTGCTGTCGGAGTTTTTGAAGAAAATCCCGTCCAGAATCCAAGTCGTCATTTGCCCGGGAAACCACGATGCTGTGCGCGATGCGGAACCCCAGCCGGCTTTGCAAAGCGAATTCACTTACCCATTCAAGCAGGAAAACTTCCACTTCGTGCCCAACCCCTGCTGGGTGGAAATCCACGGGTTGAAAACGCTGATGTACCACGGCACGTCGTTCGACGCGATGGTTTCCAACTCCCAAAAATTCGGAGACGCGGCTGAACACCCTGAGAAAGTCGCGGTTGAAATGCTCAGGCGACGGCACTTGAGCCCGACTTTCGGCGAAAACCCCATTCTCCCCTCGCCCGAAGACGGGATGGTTATTGAAGACGCTCCGGACTTTTTCCACTTCGGGCACGTTCACAAGAACGCCTACTGGGAGTACAACGGAACGGTCATAATAAACTCCGGAACTTGGCAGGGGGAGACCGATTACCAAAAGAGCCTTGGCAGGAAGCCAAGCCCGTGCTTGCTTCCCGTTTACAACATTCGCACCGGGAAAGTGAAGATTCTGGATTACAGTGAAGGAAAATGAGCGAAACGCCGAAATTCGTCAAAACGCTGAACGCATCCCAGCAGATGCTCGATTACTTTTCAAGCTTGGAGAGCGAGTTCGAAAAACACCTGCAAACGGCGGTTAAAGCCAGGGAAAAAGGATTCGACCCCAGCGAGAGGGTGGAAATTGCGCCCGCCCAAGACGTGGCTGCGAGGGTTGAAGGGCTCGTCGGGCCTGTTGGAGTGGCTAAAGTCATCAGGGAATTAAGCGCCCAGCACAATCGCGATAAAACCTGCTTTGAAATCGCTCGAAAGATTTGCGGCGGGGAATTTGCAATAGGCGCGGATGCGGGAGCTGGCGCTGAAACCGCAGACAAGGAAAAGCTGATAGAGCAAGCCGTGAGAACCGGGCTGGCATTGTTTACCGAGGGAGTCGTCTCGGCTCCAATAGAAGGGGTTTCAAAAATCAAGATAAAGCAAAATCCCGACGGAAGCGATTACTTGGGCGTTTACTTCGCCGGGCCCATTAGAGGCGCAGGAGGAACCGGACAGGCGTTCGTGCTCTTGCTAGCCGACTTTTGCAGGAAGTTTTTCGGCATTCGCGACTACCGCCCACTAGAAGGGGAACTGCAAAGGTACGTCGAGGAATTGAACTTGTACGCGCGCAAAACTCGCGCCGGGCAGTACGTGCCAACCCGCGAGGAAATAATCTGGGTCGTGAAAAACAGCCCGATCCGCATTGACGGAGAGCCTACGGAAGATTACGAAGTGAGCGTCAACCGCAACGTTCCTTCCATCGAAACCAACCGCGTTCGCAGCGGAGTCTGCCTCGTCATAAGCGAAGGAGTTTGCTTGAAAGCCGCGAAAGTTTTGAAAATCGCGAAAAAAAACGGTTTGGACTGGCAGTGGCTGGAAAACCTCATTAAAGTCGCAAAGCAGGAATCGAAGAAAGTTGAAATCAAGCCGAACGAAAAGTTCATGGAGGAAATAGTCGCCGGAAGGCCCATTTTCTCGTTTCCCATGCGCCGCGGGGGCTTTCGCCTGCGCTACGGAAGGACGAGGTTCACGGGAATCCTTTCGAAAGGAATCCACCCTGCAACCATGATTTTGCTCGACGAGTTTCCAGTCTTCGGCACCCAAGTGAAGACCGAAAGGCCTGCGAAAGGATGCGTCGTAACGCCTTGCGAAACCGTGGACGGACCGATAGTCCTTTTGGACGACGAGAGCGTCAAGAAAATCAACAGCGTTGAAGAAGCCGAAGCGATACGCAATCGCGTGAAGGAAGTTTTGTTCATCGGCGATTTGCTCTGCTGCTACGGAGATTTCAACAAAAGCGCGCATCCCCTGGTTTTATCGCCGTGGGTGGAAGAGTGGTTCGCTTTGGAGTTGAAAGAAAAAGGAATAATCAAAAGCCCGAGTGAGTTGCGAAGCTTGTCTTTCAGAGAAGCAAAGGAAATAAGCGAAAAGCACGGCGTTCCCCTAGCCCCTTCGCACACTTTGTACTGGAGCGACTTGACTCTCGAAGAACTCCAAAAGCTCTCTTCGTTTTTGAAGGAAGGAAAGCCAGAGTTCGAGTGGTTCGACTTCAAACGCCTTTCCCTCCCTAACGCGGAAGGGAAAACGCTTTTGGAAAACCTTGGTTTGGAGCACAAGGTTGAAGACGGCAGGATAATCGTGGAGAAAGACGCCGCATTGTCTTTGCTCATCCCCCTTGGAATGCTGAAAGACAAGGCAATCGACTCCAGCTCTTTCGAAAAAGCTTTTTCCGAAGCTCCAAGCGGAACGACGGTTTTGCAGATAATCAATTCAATCTCTCCGGCTGAAATACGCGCGAAAAGCGGAGTGTACGTCGGGAGTGCGATGGGCAGGCCTGAGAAAAGCCGCGAACGCAAGATGAAGCCGCCCGTTCACGCGTTGTTTCCCGTAGGTTTCCTGGGAGGAAAAACGCGAAATCTAATGAAAGCGTTCAAGATGGTTAAGGAAGGCAACCCCAGTGCTTTCCTGGAATTGGGATTGAGAAAGTGCGTCGAGTGCGGGAGGAAAAACTGGTTCCAAAAGTGCGATTGCGGAGGCAAAACCATTCCCGCTTTCAAGTGCGGCACTTGCGGGCGCATTAACGAAACCCCCGCGTGCGAGTGCGGCGGGGTTACCGCGGCAGTTGAAATGCAGCAAGTGGACTTGGTGAAAACCATCGAAAGAGCTGAAGAAAGGCTGGGTTTCAAGCCCGAGGAGGTCAAGGCAGTGCAAGGTTTGATTTCAGCGAGAAAAACACCGGAAGCGTTGGAAAAAGGATTCCTCCGAGCAAAGCACGGCATTACCGTTTTCCGCGACGGGACAATCCGCTTTGACGCTACTGAAGTCCCTTGCACGCACTTCTACCCCAACGAAATCGGCGTTAGCGTGGAGAAACTAAAGGAAATAGGGTATGAAAAAGACGTTTTGGGCAATGCTTTAGAGCACGACAGCCAACTGCTCGAACTAAAACCCCAAGACATAATCATTTCAGACAATGCTGGAGAGTTTTTCTTGAGAGTAGCGCGTTTCGTGGACGACTTGCTTGTCTCGCTGTACGGCCTTCCGGCGTTTTACAACGCTTCCTCCGAGCAAGACTTGATTGGAAGACAGTGCGTTGCCATCGCGCCGCACACTTCAGCAGGAATCGTGTCGAGAATAATAGGCTTCACTAAAGTCCAAGCTCTTTTGGCCCACCCGTACTTGCACTGCGCTTGCAGGAGGAACGCCGACGGGGACGAATTGGGGTTGATTCTAATGATGGACGCGCTTCTCAACTTTTCCCGCGAGTTCCTTCCCGAAACCCGCGGAGGGCAGATGGACGCGCCACTCGTTTTAACCACTATTCTCGACCCGTTCGAAGTGGACGATGAAGTGCACGCGATGGACCGCGCTTGGAACTACTCTCTCGAATTCTACCGTTCCACTGCAGATTACGCCAACCCTTCCGACGTGAGCGTGGAAACAATCGCTTCAACCCTCGGCAAGCCCGAGCAGTATGAGGGGATAGGTTTTACCCACGCTTGCACCATCAACCCGTTGGTTCCAGTTCACAGCCGGTACGTGGAATTGTCGGAAAGCATGAAGGAAAAGCTGGAAGCTGAATTGCGTTTGATGACGAAAATCCGCGCTGTAGACGCCCAGCAAGCCGCCGAAAGAGTCGTGTTATCGCACTTCCTGCCGGACTTGTACGGAAACCTGCGTTCTTTCTCCAAACAGAAATTCCGCTGCGGCGAATGCAACTTCAAATACCGCCGCCCGCCGTTGAGCGGAAAGTGCAGAAAATGCGGAGGAAAGCTAATGCTCACGATAAACAAAGGCGGAATCGAGAAATACCTCGGCATAGCGAAAGACTTGGTAGAGCGGTTCGATTTGCCCGAGTACTTGAAGCAAAGGCTGATGCTCATAGAACGCGAGATCAAGGAAGTGTTCAGGGAAGAGACGGAAAAGCAGTTCTCCCTATCACAATTCGTCTGAAGTTCGTTGAAGCGGCTTGCGCTTGAACCAAGGGCTATGGAGAACTCCAGACGACGAAGTGCTAGGAGTTTAAATCAAATTACCTGGAGTTCTTTCCCGACTTTCTCGAAAACGCCCAGCGCCATGTTCAAATCGTCCTTCGACAATCCCGAGTTCATCATCGTTCTTATTCTCGCCTTATCCTTGGCTACCATCGGAAAGACTATCGGAAGGGCAAAAATTCCTTCTTCGAAAATCCTTTCGCTGAACTTCTTTGCCTTCGCGCTGTCGCCCATCATCACGGGCGTAATGGGAGTCTCGCTCACGCCAGTATCAAAACCCAACGATTTGAGTTCTTTCTTGAAGTAATTCGTGTTATCCCACAGTTTCTGCACGTGCTGAGGCTCCGACTCCAAAACTTCCAACGCAGCAATACAAGCCGCTGCAGTCGCAGGCGGTGCGGAACCGCTCAACAGCCAAGTGCGGGATTTGTTGAAAGCGAAATTAACCATGTCCTTGCTTCCCGCTACGGTTCCCCCAACCACTCCGAACGCTTTCGAGAAAGTGCCCATTTCTATTTGAACTTTCCCGTGCAAGTGAAAGTGATCCACGATCCCCCGTCCCTTCTCGCCCAAAACGCCGTCTCCATGCGCGTCGTCAACGAAAACCATCGCCCCGTGCTCTTCCGCAAGCTTTGCAATCTTGTCCAAAGGCGCGATATCCCCGTCCATCGAAAAAACGCCGTCGGTAATAATGAGAATCCTGCGCGGCGGCGTGGGCCTTGCGTCAAGCTCGTTCAAAATCCTCTCCAAATCCGCAACGTCCCTATGCTTGAATATCGCCCGTTCTGCTTTCGTCAGCCTCACTCCGTCGATAATGCTCCCGTGGTTCAACTCGTCGCTAATAATGATGTCACCTTCGCCGGCCAATTGCGCTATGAGCCCTGCGTTCGCAGCAAAGCCCGTTTGGAAATACAAAGCGGCTTCAACCTTCTTGAATTCTGCAATCTTTTTTTCCAGCTTCACGTGCAAGTCCATCGTTCCTGCAATAGCCCTCACGCTTCCGCTGCCGGCGCCATGCGTTTGGACTGCCTTGATTGCCGCTTCCTTCAACTTCGGGTGGTTGGACAAATTGAGATAATTGTTCGAGCAAAGCATCAAAACGTTCTTTCCGTCCACAATAGCATGCGGTTGGGAAGGCCCTTGCAGAACGCGAATATTCCAATTCAAACTCTGCGCCACCAAAGCGTCGTACTCTTGCTTCATGAATTCAGTAGGGTTTCTATTCACGGTAAAATCACCTTACGGGTTGTTAGATTGAAAAAAATTAAAAACCCGAACAACAACGACAATCGGCGAAGCCAAGAACGCTTTTATTTTTTGGTTTAGAGATTAAATGTGCTTTTAAACGAAATTCTTGGGGTTGAGTTGAAAAAATGAAGGCGTTATTCAAGGCAAAGGCAGAACCCGGTTTGGAAATCCAGGACGTTGAAATCCCCCAGATCAAGGACGACGAGGTTCTCGTGAAAATACGCGCTACTTCAATTTGCGGGACCGACGTTCACATTTGGGCTTGGGACGGCTGGGCCCAAAAAAGAATTCATCCTCCCTTAATCGTCGGGCACGAGTTTGCAGGAGAGGTAGTTGAATTAGGAAAAAGCGTGAGGGGTTTGGAGAAAGGAGATTTGGTGAGCGGCGAGACGCACATCAATTGCGGTTATTGCTTCCAGTGCAAGACGGGAAACGCCCACATTTGCGAGAACGTCAAGCTGAGGGGCATTGACGTGACCGGTTGTTTCGCCGAGTACCACGCCATGCCCGCGAACACCGCTTGGAAGAACGACAAGAGCATTCCCATTGAAGTAATGAGCGCGCAAGAGCCGCTCGGAAACGCGGTTCACACGGTTTTCAGCGGAAGTGGAACCGTTGCGGGACAAACGGTCGCTATTTTCGGGTGCGGGCCGATAGGAATGTGCGCTGCTGCACTATGCAAGTCTTCGGGCGCAGAGAAGGTTTACTGCGTGGATTTGAACGACTACCGCTTGAATTTGGCGAAAGAAATGGGCGGCGACGTTTTGCTCAACCCGTTGAAAACCGACGTGGTGAAGGAAATGCTTTCAGACACGGGCGGAAGGGGAGTGGACGTGGTTTTGGAAATGAGCGGCGGTCCCGAAGCTTTGAGAAGCTGTTTTAAAGCCGTAAGGCCAGGAGGGAGAGTGTCCATCCTCGGCGTTTTTCCGGGGGAGGTTTCTCTCGACGTTACCGACGGCATTGTTTTCAAAGGCGTTACCGTCAACGGCGTAAACGGAAGGATGATGTTCAACACGTGGTACAAGAGCGCTTCCTTCCTGAAAACCGGGAAAGTGGATTTGAAGAAGATAATCACCAACAAGTTCAAGCTTGAAGAGTTCGAGAAGGCTTTTCAAACCATGAAAAGCGGGAATTCCGGAAAAATAGTGATGTACCCGTAAAAACTATTCCTCTTTTTGAGCCAGGGAAATCAGGGTGTTCAGGCGCCCCACTCCGGGCACGAGCCTTACTCTCTTTAGGATCAGCTCGCTCAGCTCTTCAATCGAAGACGCCCTCACGTGCAATACCATGTCAATAGAGCCGGTAACGACGCTAACGTGCTCGACTCCAGGAATGCCCTTCAACAACGCGACTATCTTCGGAATGTCCCTCCCGCCGCTCGCCGCGTTGGCCACTTCAATCAAAATGAATGCTTCAACCTGCTTTCCGATCTTCCGGTAGTCGATTTCAATAGTCTGCCTCTTGATTATTTTTTCCCCGTACAGCATTTTCAAGCGGTAGTGCAACGTAGCCGGAGGAATGCCCGTTTTCTTCGACAAGGCGTTTAGCGAAAGACCAGCATTCTCCTTCAACGCACCCAGAATCACCAGGTCCTTCTCCTGCAAATCCACCCCAAAGCACCGTATTGTATGCTTATACGAAAAAAGCTTATTAAACTACTCTTTTTGCTAAAAAAATACGAATTTTTGGTAATAAACGTTATATTGGCGATTCGGGCGATTATGTGGGAGGCGAAACGCAAAATGGAAATGCAAACGATAGGAGAAATTGCTAAGGCCCTGCCTTCATTCTCTCCGGGCGAAAAGAACGAGGAGAGGAGGGAATTCTTCAGGAAGGTGGTAGACTGGGTAGGCTATTCAAACATTGAGGAGTATCCGTTCAGCAGCGAAACCGAGAAAATACTCGAAACAGTGTTGAAAATCGACGGGCAGGACAAGGCGGAATGCTTGATTGAAATTCTTTCCACCATTTCCTTCTCTCACGGGCTGCGGGAAACGGCGTTGAAGGAGATAGACGATATTGTCGAAAAAGGCTCTTTCGACGGCAGCGAGCGGGAACGTTTGAAAAGAAAGGTTTTCGAACTCAGGAAGAAAACCCTTTAGGAGGGAGGAGGGAGAAAGTTTAAATCGTGGGAAGCCCCCCACGTTATAATTCGAAATCTAGGGGTGAAAAGAAAAATGGGTGAATTACAAAGACTCGAGTCCGACTATTCCAGCGAAGTCCCTAGACTTAAGCGTGGCGTGCAAGCTCGATTCTAAAGCCCGCCTGGTACTGCCTTGGAAAATACGAGAGTTGCTTAGCGTGAGCTACGGCGACTGCGTTTCAATCCAAACTGTCGGAAAGCATGGAGACTGTGTGATTCTCAAGCTCAAGCCATTCAACCCGTCCGGCAGGTTCGTGAAAACATCCAAGAACGGTTGGGAAAGGAGGTGAAAAAATGGCGAAAAAGAAAAAGAAGAAGAAATAATCGGAGAAAGCGCGGGGGCTGGAGAAAGAAATTGCTTTTGTCAAATACCCGTTTGGCTGCACGGCCCCTCGCGAATTACAATAGTTTCCTCAATTCAGCCGGCGAGGATTTTATCTTAATACGTTCTTGCTTTCCCGAATCCCTATAGCGAATCGTAACGTCATCCTGTTTGAGCGAATCGTAATCTACAGTAAGGCAGAAGGGCGTTCCCACCTCGTCCATCCTCGCGTATCTTTTGCCTATGCTTCCCGCCTCGTCGTACTCGCACGAAAAGCCCTCTTTCTGCAGCATTTCAAAAACCTTCCTCGCCTTTGCATCAAGCCCGTCCCTGGTCATCAGTGGGAAAACGGCGCAGTCCAAAGGCGCAAGACCCGGCTTGAGTTTGAGCAGGGTTTTCTCCCCTTCCTCCGAAAAAGCGTCTATCAACAGGGTGAAGAACAGCCGATCCAAACCAAAAGAAGGCTCTATGACTTTCGGAACGATCTTTTGCTTGGTTTCCTCGTCGAAAAAGCCCAAGTCTTTCTTGGAATGGGTTTGGTGCTGCATCAAGTCAAAATCCCCCCTGTCCGCAACGCCCGTCAGTTCCTTCCAGCCCCACTCGGGATAATCGTACTCCACGTCCCACGTTTCCTTGCTGTAGTGCGACAATTCCGTCGGCACGTGCTGGCGGATTCGAAGGTTTTCCTTCCTCAAGCCGATGCTCTCCAGCCAAAACAACGCCTCTCCAATCCAGTAAGCCAGCCACTCGCCGGAAATTACTTTTTCCTTGACCAACTGCTCGAGAGTCTTTTCAACCATTTTCGGGGCACTGCCAGCCTGTTCTTTTGCAGTCAAAACCTTGATTTTCAAGTCCAGCCGCGTTTTGTCGAAAGACGGTTTTTTGTCAGGATGCAGAAAATACTCGAGTTCCATCTGCTCGAACTCTCTTGCTCTAAACAAAAAGTTGCGGGGCGAGATTTCGTTCCTGAAGGCTTTCCCGATTTGCGCAATGCCGAAAGGAAGTTTTTTTCTAGCAAAGGAGGAAATGAGCTTGAAGTCGGCGAAAATCGCCTGCGCCGTTTCGGGACGCAAGTAAACCTCGCTAGACGCATCTTCCACCGAACCTACGAAACTCTTGAACATCAAATTGAACTTTCGCGATTCCGCCAGTTCCCCCTTGCACTTTTCGCACTTCAGCTTGTGCTCGGAAATCAATTTTGCGAGCGTTTTTTCATCCAGTCCTTCTACCTCGAGCTTCAGCTCGTCTTCAACCAGCTGGTCCGCCCTAAAGCGTGATTTGCATTTCTTGCACTCGACGAGCGGGTCGGTAAAACTCTCCAAGTGCCCGCTTGCTTTCCACACTTTGGAAGAAGAAATAATCGCTCCGTCCAGCCCCACTACGTCCTCGCGTTGCCTTACGAAGTGATTCCACCAGCTTTCCGCTAGCCTCTTCTTGATTTCCAACCCGTAGTGCGCGTAGTCGAAAAAACCGCCTAGTGGAGAGTATAATTCCGAGTTTTGGAATACCAAACCCCTCCTGGAGCACAGGTTGATTACCTTGTCGATTTTTCCGTTCTTTTCAGCCATCAGCAAACCACTCGTAGGGAATTAAAAACAGCGTTTTACTAGAATTACCTTAGCGAGTTTTAAAACGTTTTATGCGGGACGGTTAGAAGGTGGTTTTGCAATGCAAGCGCTCGAAACTAGGAGAAAGTTCTTGGAAAAGGCCAAGAAGCAAACTCAAGAGGCTCTTTCTGGGAAAGACTCTCTCATCATC
>JAZDIF010000010.1:0-11013 GCA_043805205.1 Microcaldota archaeon | reverse complement strand
TGTTCTTCAAATTGTGGGACAAGCCCAGAACGACTTTCCTCGGCAGGAATGAAAAAGGGATTTTAAGCAAATTTACAACACCTTTTCGCGCCCAGAGCCGTTCACTTCAACAAAACGCTCTTATCCTCGTTTTTCGAAACGACTTTCAAAACCTTTTGCGGATCGCGGTAGTACCACGCTACAACCCTTCCGACGGACGTCACGTCGTGGATTTCCTGTTTTAACATGTACCTGAGGATGTTTTGCTTTTCCTTCAAGTCCGACTCTATTTCTTTTCTCGTGAGTCCCGTGTGCATCGTGAGTTCCCTGAACAATCGCGAACTGTCGTCGACTTTTTGAAGCTCGTCGTTCCTCGGGTCCCAAGAGTACAAAAGGTTCATGTTCACCTTGTCTTCTTCTGGCACTACTTCAGCAACTTCGAAAGTCCGCCTTATTCCCGTTCTCCTTTGCCTGTACTGGATGATCACCAGGTGCAAGGCTTCCAGCACGTCTTCGGGAAGTGCAATGGGCGGGTTGATCAAACGGTGGCGCACTTGAGCCGCAGTGTCGGCGTGGAGGGTGGCGTAAACGCTGTGCCCCGTGTGCATCGCTTCGAACAAAACTTCCGCCTCCCTCTGCCGCCTGATTTCGCCCACGACTATCCTGTCGGGGCGCATGCGCAGGGAGTTCACCATCAAATCCAGCATGCTCACTTCGCCTTTCCCCTCGGGATTCGGAAGGCGGGTGACCATGGGAGTCCAGTGCAGGAAAGACGGCAGGACCAGTTCGCGGGTGTCCTCGATGCTCACTATGCGCTGGTTGGGCGGGGTGAACACCAGAATCGAGTTCAAGAACGAAGTTTTCCCGCTGGCAGTGCCTCCGGAAATCAGCGTGTTCAGCTCATACTGCACTGCAAGCCAAATCAATGCTGAAACGTCGAGATTGAGGGTGTGGTTGTTGATAAAGTCTATAATCGTCCAAGGTTCCGCCCTGAATTTCCGTATGGTCAAGCCGTGCCCTTTGGATGAAATGGGAAACAACGTGGCGTTCACGCGGCTTCCGCTCAGCAAAGTCGCGTCCATGAGTGGGGTGAGATTGGTTATTTGCCGTCCGACCCGCCTGCCGATGATTGAAGCGTAGTTGTGAATCTGCTCTTCAGTGGGAATCGTGACGTTCGTCTTGAGCCAGCCGAATTGCTTGTGGTAAACGTACGCGGGTTCTCTCGAGGAATTCACGACTATTTCCTCGAGGTTCGCGTCCGCCAAAAGCAATTCAAGTTCTCCCAAGCCTATCATGTCCTGGATCAAACGCCCCACGAGAATGTCCTCCTCGTCCGGGCTCAACCCCGCCAGTTCTTGCTTTACCAGCGCGCGGGTTGCTTTAAACAGCCTTTGTTTCACGGCATCGGCTTCCCGCGGATCCAGCACTTCCGTGATGCTTATGTTTACAGCCTCTACTATCTTCCTCTTCAAGTAATCCAGGATTATTTTCGTAGCTTGCTTTATGCGCGTGTGCCGGAGTTCGTAGTGGTTGATGTAATCCTCTTCGGATTGTATTATCGCAACGTCTCCCGGCACTCCCTCGCTTTCAACCTTGTAAGACGCAAGTTCCTTCATTCAACGTCACTTTTTCCTTCCCGGTTTTTTCACTTTCACCCAAGGAAACTGCTGTTTCAACATGCGCTCCCTGAGTTTTTCCTCTACTTTCGCGAAATACTTTTTCCCGTCCTTTCCTTTTTTCCAGTAATGCTGTTTTATCTCGTCCTTCCTTTTGATGGAAACCCTCTTGAAGCCCTTCAAGGTTTTTATTGCGGCGGGAATGACCTTCATTTGCGAAGGCTTGGGTTTGAGCTTGGCCTTGGTTTTGATTTTCTTTCCCTTGCCTTTCCCCAAGAATTCCAGTTTCACTTTCGGAAGCTTGAACTTCGGGGTTTTCAGCTCGGGCATTTTCAAAGGAGTTTTTTCCTCCGGCCTTGCAATTTCCGTCAGTTCTGCTTCCTTCGGTTTTTCAGGGTTGGCGACAAACTCTATTTCAATTTTCGGGAGCCTCACGTGCGGGATCGTGAACGAAATCGATGGCTTTGCAGGTTCCGCCGCAGGCTTCGGTTCCTCCATCTTCTCGGGGGCGCTCACCTTGACTTTCGGTTCCTGCTTTTCGGGAGCTTTCTCCTCGATTTTTTGAGGAACTTTTTTCTCCGCTTCTTTTTTAAGCGCCAGTTTGG
Organism: Microcaldota archaeon; assembly: GCA_043805205.1. GTDB lineage: Archaea > Micrarchaeota > Micrarchaeia > Norongarragalinales > Norongarragalinaceae > UBA10210. Next base: position 8,813 of record JAZDIF010000010.1, on the reverse strand, counting down.
GAATGACGGACTCCAATTCTTTCGCTTTCAAGCCGAGCATGCTTCTGAGGAAGACTATGTACAGCACGAGCATTTCAATAAGCCGGTCCATCAGCGGCTTTTCTATCTTCGTTTTTTCCAGTATTCTCAAGCGTTTTTGGAAAACTTCCACTTCTTCCGACAGGCCTCCTCCCCGCACTTCAATTTTTTTAATGGCTTCTTCGAAAGACAACAGGCGTTGCGAAATGAACTCCATTTCCTTCTCGAGAGTCTGAACCTGGTCCGGCGAAATCACTTTCTGCGATTCCAGCGCCTTCAAGTTCGCCTCCGCATCTTTCAAACGCCTCATCAAGTCTTTCTCCATGAATTCGGCTATTCCCTCTGCGTTTTCCACCTGTTCTTCCAGTAAACCAGCTTTCCCGACGGCGGTTTCTTTGGCTTCTTCCTCGGAAACGGCGTTAGGCTGGAGTTTGGTTTTGGAAACGAGAGTCGCTCCGGTGAGCGAATAGCGCACTTCGATCAATTCGCTGTCTTCCAAAAGAAAAGCCAGTTTTTCCACCTGTTCTTCAGGCAGGCTCAAAACCTGGGCGGCATCTTTGACGGTGGTGTTTTTGTTCGCATTGACGAAATCGTAAAGCCGGTCTATCACAGTCTCAATGTCTTCCTTGACCATTTGCCCAAACCCGCCTTCAAAACTCCCGCCAGCAATATCTACTAAAACAACTCCCTCCGCTTTTTTATTACTATATTTTAGCTCCAGCCCCGCAGGACGCCAACCGCAACAATCATATTTTTTGCGTTTTCGACTCGTTCCAGCCCAAGTCCCGCACCCGCAGGAGGGAAGGAACATCCACGACATAGTCGGTGGTGTTGAACTGCAGGTTTACTACCGAATCCAACGCGAAACTGCAGTCCGAATCACTGTTGGGCTGCGTTCCCCTAATGAGAAAATGCCCTCCGTCCCCGAACTCCAGCTTAACCCAGCAGGGGCTGGATCTTATCGTGAGGGTCGCCGTGGAAGAATCCGGCCAGTTCCAAACGGTTTCGGGGCAGTTCGCCTGCTTTTCGTTCGCCGGATTTCCGTCGTTGTAAACCCCGGGACAGGAGTAAACCTTGTTTTGCGAGTCTATTATGGAGAGGTTGTACGGCTTGAGCAAGCAAGGCTCGCCGCCGGAGCACGCCCCGCTTCCGAAAACCTTGTCCCTCTGCCCCCAGTCGAAATCCGCATTTGTGCAATTATCCCAAATGCTGGGGGTGCACGAAAAGTTTATGCTGGATAAGTTGAAACTCAGGTTTATCCGCTGCACGCTGTTGAAAGAACAGGGGGGCGAAGATGATGTTTTGCAAACGATGTCCAGCTGATTTTTGCTCCAGTCGGGATACTCGTAAGTGATGTTGAACGGCTTGATGGTGAAAACTACCTTGTCCTCCTCGCAGTTTTGCTTGGCGAAGCAATTGAAATCCGTAATGGGCGTTCCCCCCGAATCCAAAATCCGTATTTCCCAGTTTTTCTCCTTGTAATAATCTTGAATGAAATTGTTGTAAGCCTGGAGGGACTGGGCTACGGGAAAATGCGGCGGGATGTTGTCGTACATCGTCAGGTTCTCCTCTTCCTTAACCACGTGCAAGCCCGTCAGCATGAGCAGGTCTTCCCGCACGTCGTCCCACGTGTAAACGGCTTTTTTCGCGATGCTGAAGCTGAAAGACTGGGCGCTTTGAAACAAAGCGAGCTCCAGCAGAAGGGCGAAAAACATTCCGGCAAGAAGGCTGGATACGAAGCCCCTCTTTTTCCCGCTTGAAAGCAATTCCCTCATCCTCCCACCTTTATTTCAGCAATCCCGAAGTACTGGTTGTTGCTAGTCGGAAGGAAAAACAACCTTTTTGAGGAAACTAGCGTGCCGGTCGGAGTTCCGTAAGAACCCGAGGCAGTGCATTTGAGGGTGAAGGAAGTGGACTCGTAAATAGTGACGTTGATTACCGCGAACGCGTAGGAAGTCGCTTTTGGAACGGAGTTCGAGAGGAAATTTTGAACCACCGAATCGCGGTTGGACGGGCACGAAGCAATGCTTTTGAAAACGCCGCTCTTGTCGAAAACCGTAAGCTCGTCCAACGCAAGCTCTTGCAGAGCCAGGGTGGACGGAGCGCGGTAGAAGAAAGACGCCAAAGCGGTCACTGCAACCGCCGCCATTATCGTCGCGAAAACAGCGTCTATGCTGAAAACCACGCCCTTACGCCTATCCCGCAAAGTTTTCATCTCGCCAGCCTCAAGAACAATACCGCCTGTTCGTTGTTGTACAAAACCGGTTTTCGCAGCGGAACTTGCAAGGAGTAGTTGTCGTACAAGTTTCCCAAACTTGCATTTGCAATAATCCCGCTTTCGTTGACGCCGACCAGCGTTCCGTTCAAAAACCTGAGTTCGAAGTAAAAATCGTAAGCCCCGACGCCCAGCAATTTCGTGGCGTTGGCGTAAGTCAAATTCAAGAAGTTCGCCAGCCTTTTCCTTCCTACCACGTTCCTTTCTAAAGCCAAGCCCACCTGCTTGACGTTCGAAGCATTCCAGCCCAGGGGGTCTCCGGGCGTTTCCAAAAGAATGAACGCCGCTTCGCTTGCTTTCAATGAAGCCCTTTGAAACTCCTCAGCCTGGACGTTTCTTGAATTCAAGGAATCCCTCCAAGCCGTAAAAACCCCGATTACGCTCAGGAATACCACCAGCGCTATGATCAGGTCTAAAGCGAAAACCTGCGATTTTTTCTCCGCGCGCTTACTTGCTTGCAATCTTCAACACCTTGTTGTAATTCGAAATCCAGTACGTTCCCGGCCCCAACGGGCATGAAACGCAATTCAACGTAACGTTCAACGGAAAGGCTATTTGGGTTTCTTGCCCGTTCACCGGCAGGGTTCCGACCGCTTCGGAATTACTCAGATTCAGGGAAAAACCCTGGGGAAAAAGGGGAATCTGGAATTCCGAGTAAAACCCTTCAACGCGGTTTCCCGCGCTCAACAGCAAGCCGACCTCTTCAACATTCTTTCTCGCCTGGAGGAAATCCGACTGCCTTCCGACCGAAGCCTGCTCGTTAACAAAAAACAGGTAGTTCAAGGCGAGGAACACCAGCGCTATCGACGCAATCATCATTATTTCCACTGCCGCCTGCGCTTTTTCTTTCCCCCTCATTTCTAGAAACAACCCGTTCAACTCAAACTTGAGTGGATACCGAAACGTTCCCGTTTCCCAAGACCGTCACGTTCAAAACGTAAACCCCAGGCTTTGACGGAAGCGATCCGCTCAAGTTGGCGTTTGCCGTTGCGAAAACGTCCGTAAGGATTCCGTCAGGATTCCGCACTTTAAGAATTACTTCCGTCCCGTTCAAGGAAGCCGAATCGACGTTTTCAGGCATGGCGATTTGAACGTACATCCTGCTGCCCTGTCCTTGCGCCCGCAGTTGGTTCGCAACCGAAGTTATTTCCAGCGCCACCGCCTTGGCTTGCGCTACCGAGTTTTTAGCATTCAAATCCCTATAGCCGATGTACATCACAGGAATCAAAGCCAGGAACAAAAGGAGCAATATGGAAACGTACTCCAAACTCGCCTGGCTTTTTTTTTGCATAAGATTAAGAAAAACAACAGCGGTTAAAAACTCTTGCGAGAATAGTTGTTCTGAAAAGCATTTTCGAGTTTTTCAAAAGCGTGAAACTTCAATCGATCGCGGCGAAAGCCGCATCGGAGGAGATTTGCAGTGGGAGTGCAGTTTGAAGTAGCGGAAGGCAAGATTCTCGCGAGCGAAGCTGCTTCAGTAGAGTCTTTGAACAAGGGTTTCTTCGGACAGCCGGTCGAAGGAAAGAAGGACAAACTGTACCTTTCCCCAGAGGAAGCTCTTTACTTGATGGACGTGCGCAACGCGGAAGTGGAGCGGAGCGGAAAAAAAATCGATTTCAACCAGCTTGCTTTCGACTACAGGGACGACAGGAAGTTCCTCGCAAGGTATTTTTGCTATCGCGATTGGCGCGACCGCGGGCTTATAGCGAGAAGCATTACGGAAGCGCACGGGAATTACGGGCGTTCGCCGGTCGTGAAATACCCGTCGCAGGATTTCAAACCCCCGAAAATCAGGGGGAAAGCGCTGTTTTTCAACGACGATTTGATGGCGGTTTTGGACGATGAGGAGGATAAGGTTTTGTTCGAAAACCACTGGTTCGGGCAGTGGGGAACGTACAAAGCGAAAAAGCACGGGCGTTTGCTGAAACTCGACGCTTACGAAACGTTGTTTTTGATGAATCACGCTTCCCTCAAGTGCAACGTGGAGGAAAAGAGAATCGTGAAGGAAGCAGTTGCGAGGAGAAGCGATTTTCTCTCGCTTTACAGCGTTTACGAAGATTTCAGGTTAAGAGGTTTCGTTGTTAAAACCGGTTTCAAGTTCGGAACGCACTTCCGCTTGTTTTTTCCCGGTGCCGCTCCTTCTCTCGAGCAGGGGGAGTGGATGCACTCCAAGCACGTGATACACGTTTTCCCCCGCGAAACGAAAATGCTCATCAGCGAGTGGAGCAGGGCGATCAGGGTTGCGCACGGAGTCCGCAAAACTTTTATTCTCGCGATTCCCGGGGAAAAGAAAGTGGAGAGGGAAGAATTGGATTTTCTTTTGTACCACAGGAGGAAAGGCGGGCTTATAGAAAATCCGAAGGAGGACAAGCCGAAGTTCGTCATGATGGCCTTGAGCGAAGAAGAGGAAATAGGGGGGGCGGAACTCGCCAGGGCTATAGAAAGGGCGAAGGACTTGGGAGTTGATTTGATTCTCGCGATTTGCGATCGCGAAACGAGCATAACTTACTACCGCGTAAAGCGCGTAGAATTGCCCAAGAGCAAATACGAGTATTACGAGATAGAGTGGAGCCAGCCATGAGCGAGAAAGAAAGCATGTTTTGGGCGGACCAGATTGCGCGCGAGGCGAAGCCCTACAAGGGAAAGCACGTTGTCGGGGATGCGAAAACCCCTTCGGGAAAAATCCACGTGGGCTCCCTGCGGGGAGTGGTGATACACGATCTGATTCACAAGTCGATTTTGGATTCCGGGCAGAAGAGCGAGTACGTCTATCGTTTTGACGATTTCGACCCTATGGACGGTTTTCCGCCGGACTTGCCGGATTCTTTCAAGAAACACATGGGCGAGCCGTTGTGCAACATCCCCTCTCCTGAAAAAGGATTCGATTCACTGGCGGAATACTACGCGTTGGATTTCAAGGGGGTTTTCGAAAAACTGGGGTGCGAGCCGAAAATCGTTTGGGCGTCGGAAGCGTACAAAAAAGGAAGAATGAACGATTTCGTTCGTAAAGCTTTGGAGAACGCCGAGAAAATAAGGGAAATAAACGTTCGCGTCAGCGGGGCGAAAAAACTGGAAGGCTGGCTGCCGGTAAACGTCGTTTGCGAAAAATGCAGGAAGATTGGAACGACTCTCGCGAGCGATTTCGACGGGAAGACTGTGAAGTACTCCTGCGCCGGGGCGAAGTACGCCGAAGGCTGCAAGCACGAATCACGCATAAGCCCTTTCGACGGGAATGCGAAGCTCACTTGGAAAGTCGAGTGGGCCGCGCAGTTCAAGCTCTACGAAGTGACTGTTGAGGGAGCGGGAAAAGACCATTACGCTGCTGGAGGCTCCCGCGAAGTCGCCAGCAGGGTTACGGAAGAAGTTTTCTCTTATCCAAACCCGTACAACTTTCCCTACGAGTTTTTCCTTTTGGGCGGGAGGAAAATGAGTTCCTCGAAGGGAATAGGCGTCAGCGCCAAGAGCGTGAGCGACTCCATGCCTCCAGAACTGATGAGGTTTTTGTTCACGCGCTACAAGCCGCGCACTGCAATTGACTTCAATCCGGAGGGAGACACTATCCCGCGGTTGTTCGACGATTGGGACAAGTTTTCCAGGGTTTACTTCGGAAAGGAGGAAAACCGCGATCCTGATGTCCCGAGGATTTTCGCGTTAAGCCAACTGCACGGAAAACCAAGTGATTACTTCCGACCGCAGTTTTCGTTCGTGGCGTTTTTGGTCCAAGTTCCCGGCGTGAACGCTGAAAAAGCAATTGAAAAATACAAGGGAAGCGCTTTGACGGAAGAAGAAAAAGAAGAATTGAAGCACAGGATTGAATACGCGAGATTGTGGCTGGATACTTTCGCCGGGGAAGAGGACAGGATTGAAATCGTGAAGAAACCCGACTGGGCCGGAGTTTCGCAAGAAGCAAGGAAGGCGCTTGCCGACTACGCGGGTTTTTTGGGCTTGAGCGAGAGCGAGCAGGGCGAGAAAATACGCTCTATCTGCCAGCAGCACGGCGTTTCAGTCCAAGAGTTTTTCAAAAGCGCTTACAAAATCTTTATTGCGAAAGAAAAAGGGCCGAGGCTCGTCCCGTTTTTGAATGCGCTGGAAAAGCGCTTTGTGGAGAAAAGGCTCAAGGGGGAAGAGTGAAAAACAAGCGGGTTTTTAACTCTCCCGAAGCAAAAACTCTTACGGACGATTTTTCGTTTCTTAGGCGGTTAGCAAATGGCTCAAGCTGAATTGAACATCGGAACCGTGGGTCACGTGGACCACGGGAAGAGCACGATAGTGCAAGCTTTGACCGGAAAATTTCCGGACACCCACAGTGAAGAGCTCAAGCGCGGGATTACGATCAAGCTCGGCTATTCCGAAGCTGTTTTCTACAAGTGCCCTTCGTGCCCCGAACCGCAGTGTTACTCAACCGAGAAAAAATGCCCGTCGTGTGGGAAAGAAGGAGCAGTATTAAGAAAAGTTTCTTTCTTGGATTCTCCAGGGCACGAGACTCTCATGGCTACGGTAATCGCAGCGTCGAGCATCATGGACGGCGCGCTTTTCGTGATAGCAGCGAACGAAGAGTGCCCGCGCCCGCAGACTCTCGAGCACTTGATGATTATCGAAGCCGCCGGAATCGAAAGGGTTGTTATTGTTCAGAACAAGGTTGACTTGGTTTCCAAGGAGAAGGTTCTGGAGAACCACAAGCAAATAAAGGAGTTTTTGAAGGGAACCAAGCTTGAAAACGCGCCCGTCGTTCCAACAGTGGCGAACGTTAAGGGGAATATCGACGCTTTGATCCAGGCGATCGAGGAAACGATTCCCTCGCCGAAAAGAGAGGCTGCCGAGGGAAAAGGCAGAATGCTCGTTGCGAGGAGTTTCGACGTCAACCGCCCGGGAAAGGATGTAAAGCAGTTGAACGGCGGGGTTGTCGGCGGGAGCATCATTGAAGGAAAGTTGAGGGTTGGGGATGAAGTTACGATCCTGCCCGGTTCCTTGAGGATAAAGAAGGAAAAAGAGCACTACCAGCCTTTGACTACGGAAATAGTGGCTTTGTTCGCGGAGAACGAAAAGCTCGAGGAAGCAGGGCCCGGCGGGTTGATTGCCGTTGGAACGAAGCTCGACCCGGCTTTGACGCACTCCGATTTCCTGGTGGGAAGCGTTTTGGGGGCGAAGGAAAAAATTCCTCCAGTAAAAACGGAATTGAAGCTGGAGATTACGCAAATGAAGAGGCTGCTGCAAAAGTTTCCCGATTCTTTCAAGCCCAACGAGCCGCTGGTCCTCGGGGTTGGGACGTCTACGACGGTGGGCTTCGTCACTGAACAAAAAAAGAAAACCGCGACAGTTGTTTTGAAAAAACCCGTTTGCGTAGACTCTTCACAAAAAATAGCCGTAATGCGCAGGGCTGAAAACCGCTGGCGTTTGTACGGCACTGCAAAGCTAGTAGGATGAGGAAAAATGCGTTTGGTTTTGCTGGGCCCTCCGGGAAGCGGAAAAGGAACTCTCGGCGACAGGCTGGCGCAGGCGAAAAGCGTTCCGCACTTGAGTACGGGGGATATTCTCAGGCAGGAAATCGCGGATGAAACGGACTTGGGAAAACGCATTGCCCCGACCGTCAATTCGGGGAAATTGATTTCCGACGAGCTGATGATTGAAGTCGTGCGCCATCGTTTGGAAAAAGAGGATTGCGAGGAAGGCTTTGTTCTCGATGGTTTTCCGCGCACCGTCGCGCAGGCCATTGCCTTTGATTCCATGCTTTCGGAATTGAATCTCGAGTTGGACGCGGTTTTGCTTCTCGTCGTTTCTCAAAAGGAAACCGTCAGGAGGCTTTCTGGAAGGAAAGTCTGCATTCAATGCGGCACTATTTACGCGGCCGGCTATTCCAAGGAAGTTTGCGAAAAGTGCGGGGGTAGGCTGGGAGTTCGCGGGGATGACAAGCCGGAAGTGGTAATGAAAAGAATGCAAGTGTACGAAACCCAGACTTCGCCTTTGGTGGACTACTACCGCGAGAAGGACTTGATTCTGGAAGTGAACGGCGAGCAAACGCCGGAAAAGGTTTTGAGCGAAGTATTGAAGGTAATAGGCAGCGCGGAGTATTGAAAAGAAGACTTTTAACCACTCCCGCGCAAAATTCTTTCTAATTGCGATTAATGGGCTCGTAGCTCAGCTTGGCTAGAGCGCCTGGCTTTTAACCAGGAGGCCGTGGGTCCGAATCCCGCCGAGCCCGCGTTTCAAAAAGTGGAAAAAATGAAGGTTTTGATAGACACGAACGTCTTGCTTTCCCTGCTGGACTCTAAAACCGATTTTGCGAGGCTGCTGGAGGAGGAATACCCGGAAGCTTTGTTGTTCGTGCTGAAGCAGAGCCTGGCGGAGTTGAAGGCGAAAAAGGCAAAGGCTGCTGGCGTGGTGGAAGCGTACTTGAAAAGCAACGGGATTGCCCTGGTTGGAGGGGAGGGCAAGGCGGACGACTTGATTTTACGGTGGGCGGCGGGGGAGAAAGCAGCGGTTTTGACGCTCGACGAGGGTTTGAAAAAAAGGTTAAAAAAGG
>JAZDIF010000009.1:0-5681 GCA_043805205.1 Microcaldota archaeon | reverse complement strand
ACGAGACTAGAGCAACCTTTACCGAGGGCTTTAGTTGTTCTAAAAATTTAGTCGTGTATTCTTCCGATCGTGATCCTTTCACTTGCGAAGTATTCCCGGCCTCTTTTTCAATTCCGGTCGGGCAACCCCAACCTTTATCCCTGACCTGCAAGACCTTAACTGGTAATGTTGTTGATTGCACGGAGTTGACTTTCGTAAGCAACTGGGTGTGGAGCAAAAGCGTTTCAGACGAAGTTGCAACTTTAACGGAAAAAACGCCTGATTACTTTGCTGAGTTTAAGGGGCTTCAGCCCTCTTCAAATGTTGAAATAAACGTTGTAGGACGTGGCATTACGGAAATTATCTGCAAAGAGGCATATGCAACCATAACTGCAGTAGAACCGTCGTATTCCTGCTCCGCTTCACTCCAACCTCCTTCAGCTTCCCAGCCCCCGGCTTCAACCAAGGCAACGCTCGTGTTCTCGCACGCTCCTGACCCGGCGAGCGTTTTCGTCGAATGCGTTGCAGGGCAGAGGGCTACTGTTACCCAAGTCAACCCGACTACTTTCGAAGCAACCTGTTCCTACTTGACTCAAGGCTCTTTCCTCATTAAAAGCGGAGGAAACATTCCCTCCAAGCAGCCTCCTGCAGTAGCGTGCAACGACGTTACGTTCGCGGTTGGAGGAACTCCCACCATAGGATCGCCAACCCCCGGTCCTTACTGCGGAAACGACATTAGGGAAGATGGCGAGTTCTGCGATCCGGATTCCGACTGCGCGCCATTAAGGTGCAATTACCTGTGCACCGCTTGTTTTGACCCGGGAACGCCTTCCGGAAGCATCCTGCGCATTGAAGGAAACAAGGTCGTTACGGGAACGAGCGTGACGAGCGCCGACGTGATTATCCTGTACAACGACGCCAGGACGGGCTTGGCGGCTACCAGCGCTACCAGCGGAACCATCAGCGTTTTCGTAGACGACACGTACCGCGGGCCTGCCACGTACACTGGCACTCCCGGCGTTTTCAACTTCACTCTAGACCGTGCTAGCCTTGACCTGCAGTCTGACGAATTGCCTGAAGGCCCGTTTGTCGTAAGGGCTGAAGTAACCGGCTCGGACGGCAATCCTTACGAGGCGAACGCGCCTCAAGCCGTATTGGTAGTTAAACAGCAGAAGGCGTTGCCTGAAACGGACTTTTTCGTAATAGCTTTGTTCGTTTTGCTTGCTTTGTTCCTAATGAGAACCCAGTCTAGGGGAAAAGCGAGGAAGAAATGAAATATTTTTGATTTGGAAAAAAGGGTGGTTTGAAAATGAAGAAATTGTTTTTGGCTTTCGCGTTGTTGTTCGCCGGGTTTGCCAGCGCTTTCACTCTGGTTGAGCTTCAAGCCTTGACGGGAATCATTTCCCAGCTTTCGGCTTCCCCAACTCCAAACCCGTATACAATCTCGGTCGATACCAACACTATAAACCTTATTACGACCGGCACTTTAACAAACTACCAAGTTGTTGACGGCAGTTACTATCCCCTCATAACTTTCCAGAATCCGGTGAAAAGGGATTTGTTGAACGTTCAAGGACGGCTTTTGACGTCTGGAGGAACTCCCGTGTCCGGTTCGGTTACCGGCGAAGTGTGGACCGCTTCTTCCGGCGGAACGAAGCTCTTGACTACCAGCGACCCCATTTCTTCAGAGGGAATTTTCGACTTGACGTTCTCGTGCTGGTGGCCCGCCGCGTTTGTTGTAAGCGGAACCTCCCAAAAATGCCCTTCGAACTACGGGTTTTTCAAAGCCAACACCAAATACTACCTGCAATTGACTTACAACAACGCTCCCTTGCTTTCAACTAGGAAAGAGTTTTTCGTCAGCCAAGTTGGCGGCGGGACGATTTACGCAGACAATCTTGTTACTGACGCAAACACTTTCTTGAAAGACGTGGTTTTGGATAACTTGGTGGTAAAAAACCTTTACGTCACGAACATTATTGCTTTGGATGGAGGGACGATAAACTTCACCTACAGCGACAAGGTTTTGCTTCCCGGAGGGCTGACGGTTGCTCCGCTGACTGCGCCGTATTCTTACGGAATCAGCTTGTGGGGAAACAGAATACGCTTGGTTGATTATCCCGGCTGGAAGTCCTTGTACTTTGGAGACACTTCCGCGCGTCCTAATGCGGATATAAACCGCGCTTACTTTTACACTCCCACTTACTTCATGGAAGGAGCCAGCACTAGCAGCGCAGACTTTTCCGTTGGAGGGGATTTGGTTCTTGGAGGTAATGTGATTCTTAATGGTGATTCCATACACCAGTGGTCTGACTTATCGCAATACGTCGGAGGCGGCACCTCCGGAGATTACGTGAAGAAAACCGGAGACGAGATGACTGGCACTCTCACCATAAACACTCCTGGCAGTGATGCTTTGCTTGTCGACGGCAAGTCGTTGTTTATGAACAACATTACGCTTCAAGGAATCGACCCTTCTGAAGTCTCTACAGCAAAAACTTATGCGAATGCCAAATTGGCTCATCGCAACGATGCGTGTGCTGCGGACTTGGACGGCAACGGACAAGTTGGAGTTGGAGACATTACTCCCATTGGTGCGTACTACGGAAAGGCTAGTACCGATGATTCTTGCGTAGTTGCAGGAGTTCCTGGAAAATACATCGGCGTTTTGTCCGACGGAGTAAGCAAATCGTGCGCTATTTACGATGCGGACAGGATGGGGGAAGTTGGAATTTCGGACCTTACAGTGTTGTCCACGTATTGGTTGCAGTCTTGTAGCCTTACGGTACCGGCAGCTCCTTCCAAACGGGAGTTTTTGGTGGAAGGCACGTCGATTTTGAACGGGCTTGTTGAAACCCGCGGTCCGATCGTGGGTCCGAAGAGTTCGGGCAGCAGTTATAACCCGGTAAACATTCCGAAACTGTCTTCCGGAAAAGTTGAAGCTGGAAACATCATTGCGAAAATTCCAACCACCAGCGGGATGTCTGCAAAGTGCGTTGTTGTAGACGTCAAGCTGTTGGATGGAAACGGGCCTTGTCCGTCCGGATATTACTGGACTTCCACCTACTTGCCTCAAAAGGGCGTAACGCTCTGCATGCAAAAATCTTGCTCGGATTCTGAGCAAAATTAGTTTCTGAAGGGGTTGTCTGAATGGAATTGAACAGGCAGATGGTTTTGCTAGTGGCGTTGGGAGTGCTAGCCTTGGCGCTGGTTTTCCTATCGTGGGTTTTGCAAATGCCCTCGTCCCCCTTGGCTCCGGTGTTGGCAAAACCGCCTGCGGAGGGAATAGTGCAGGCGAACGTCATTGCCACTCCCACCCCAAGCCCAACAGCGTCGGTAAAGCCCTTCTCTTCCACAACCGCATCCCCATTGATGGACGACCCTTGCGCTGGATTGCCCGCAGAGTTGATGAACGAATGCTTAAGCGCTTCTAAACAAACTGTTTCACCGTTGCCTTCCGACCCTTGCTCCGGCTTGCCTGAAGAGTTGAAGAAAGAGTGCCTTTCCGCCGAGAGCAAGCCTCTAGGCCTCGTAGTGTCTACGGGTGCGTGCGACGGCTTGCCGCCCGAGTTGAAAACCGAGTGCCTTGCAGGCTGAGTTTACCGGGCTTTTTTTCTTTTCGTTTTTTATACTTTCCCAATCCTAATCTTTGTTTCTGGAAGTGACAGTGAAAAATGGTTTCCGAGGAAGAGTTGAAGCATTATCTCGAGGCGGCTAGGGTTCACGCTGCGGCCCGCGAGACCGCCGAGAGCGTGGTTAAGGAAGGAGAGAGCGTTTTGAAGGCGGCTCTCGAGATTGAAAAGGAAATCACGGATTCGGGAGGCGGGATTGCCTTTCCTGTTAACATTTCGTTCAACAGCGAAGCGGCTCACAACACCCCTTCTTTTGACGAAAAACGGGTTTTCGGGAAGGATGTTGTGAAGGTGGATATAGGAACGCACGTGGAAGGCTGCATTATAGACGCGGGTTTTACAATTGACTTGAGCGGGGAGAACGGAAAGCTCGTTGAGGCTAGCGAACAGGCGTTGAAGGATGGCTTGAGCGTGATGAAGGCGGGAGTGAAGGCGAAGGACGTCGGGATTGTGATCCAGAAAACGATTGAAAGCATGGGCTTCAAGCCCGTGGAGAATCTAAGCGGGCACTTGCTCGAGCCGTACACCCTTCACGCGGGAGTGGAAGTGCCGAACGTGGGAAAGGGCGGGGAGCACGTTTTCCAGGAGGGCGAGGTTTTTGCTGTCGAACCGTTCGCTTCCACCGGCGCGGGTTTCGTCGTAGATTCTTCCAGCCCGGCGGAGATTTTTTCCATACTGCAGTTGAAGAACGTGAGAATGCCTTCAAGCAGGGAGTTTTTGGGCAGGGTTTTCGAGGAAAGGCAGCTTCTTCCTTTTGCGAAAAGGTGGTTTGCAGGCGAGAAGATGATTGACTTTACGCTCCGCGATTTGCAGAAGCAGGGAGTCCTGCACGACTATCCTATTTTGGTGGATGAGAATAAGGGGCTCATTTCGCAGTCCGAGTCTACGTTGATAATCGAGAAGGACTCGGTGAAAGTGCTCGTTTGAAGCTTTTTTTCAAACAAACCCGAGCAGCAATGCTATTAGTGCCATTCTTACCGGAACCCCGTTCGCCGCTTGCCTGAAGTAAGCCGCCCGCGGGTCTGAATCAACGCTTTCCTCAATCTCTCCCACTCTCGGCAAGGGGTGCATTATCAGTGATTTTCCTTTCATTTTATTGACGAGGGCTTTGTCGACGTGGTAGGCTTTCTTCATGCTCTCGTAATCAGCGTCGGGCGGAAGGCGTTCCTTCTGCAATCTCGAGACGTACAAAACGTCCACTTGCGGAAGTATTGGCGTCACGTCACTTCCGAACTCCACTTTCGCCCCGTTCGCCTCGGCTTTCTTCACGTACTCCTCGGGCATTTGAAGCGAGTCGGGAGCAATGCAGTAAAAGCTCGCCCCGAACCTGGAAGCGCCGAGCATTAATGAGTGGTTGGTTCGTCCGTACTTCAAATCTCCGTAAAAACCGATTTTCACGTCCAGCCTTCCCAATTCCTTTTTTATTGTGAATAAGTCCAAGAGGGTTTGCGTGGGATGCTCGCCTTTCCCCTCCCCCCCGCTGATCACGGGGATTGAAGCGTATTGCGCTGAAAGCGTTAGGGAGCCGGGTTGGGAGTGGCGCATTGCGATTATGTCGGAATAACCTTCTATGATGCGGATGGTGTCCTGCAGGGTTTCGCCCTTGGCTACCGACGTTCCGCTCGTGTCGGAAAAGCCTATAGTCCCGCCGCCCAGCCTGAGCATGGCGTTTTGGAACGAGAATTGCGTGCGGGTGGAAGGCTCGAAAAACAGAGTTGCGAGAACTTTCCCTTTGCACAAGTCGGTTCCGTTCCTGGTGAACTGAATCATTTCCTCGGCAACGTCGAAAACCCGGTTTACTTCCGAGTCGGAAAAATCGTTTATTGAAATCAAATCCCTTCCAGAAAGAGAGCCAGACACGTCCCACCACCCTTAAGGACTTGCTTGGGCGGAAAATAAAAGCTTTTATTTTCCTTTTGCTTGCTTGTTTTCATGCCTCAACCCAAAAGCGTTGTTTCAAAGCCCCCAGCTCCTCAAGCTCAAGAGGCTGGCCAGATAGTAATCCCGTTGACCATCACCGTTGGGAGGGAGTTCCAGAGCAAGCTCCCGTTGGTAGTGGGGTTGCTATTG
>JAZDIF010000008.1:0-20493 GCA_043805205.1 Microcaldota archaeon | reverse complement strand
GCAAGCCAAGGCAAGTAACGCCTGTGACGCTCGTAAATCCTGTAGGAAAAAAACGCGGCTGCCAGTTGAAGCAACAACTGCAAAAAGAGTATTCCAAGTTCAACGCTAAGCTCGTACAAAGCAACTCACTCTCTCAACGCTTTTTGCCGTTCCGCGGTTTTCCGGAGAGAGTCTTCTGCTGCCCCTTTTCTTCCGCGGGTTCCGGCGCTTTGTCCAACGCTTCCTTCTGCTGTTCCTTGTAAGCCTCCAAAAGCGTTTTCGCCACGTCGTCAAACTCTCCCTGCTTCCACCCGCTCCTCTCGCTTATGACGTTAGCCAGCCTCGACAATTCCAAGGGAAATATTATCTTCGTGCTCTTTCCCTCGGCCATCTTCTTCAAAACGTCCAAGTACAAATACGCTATAGTAGTGTTGCTAATGTTCCGCAGCCCCTTGTCGAGAATCTCGATCGAAACCTGCTTCGCCCTCGCCTCGGTCTCGAGCTTTTCCTTGTACTCGCCTGCCTCCCTGCGCTTTTGGAACGCGGTAAGCAAGCTCGGCGGAAGTTCGATGCTCGAAATCTCTACTCTTAATGCGATTATCCCCCACTTTTCCTCCACTTCCTTCAAAACCTTGAAGAGATTGACGTTAATTTCCTCCGTCTTCTCCAAAACCTCTTCCAAAAGCATCCTCCCGATTACCGTCCTCAACTGCGCTTTCAGCAAGTGCGAAACCGCGTCCATGAAATTCCTTATTTCAACAACGCTCTTCTTCGGGTCGGCAATGCGGTAGTACGTAACCGCATCTATCTTGATTTTGATGTTGTCCTGCGTGATTACCTCCTGCGGCTGGATGTCCAAAACCTGCGTCCGCAAGTCAACTCGCACGAAAGAATCTATCGTATTGAAGTAAACAACCCACCCCGGCCCCGAAACGTTCCTGAATTTTCCCAGCCTGAACATCACGCCCCTTTCGTATTCCCGAAACTCGACGATGCTCGGGTGGAACAACGCCAAGGCTATCAAAACGAGAATTACGGCAAGCAAAAGCTGCGGCGGCAAGCCTGCGGAAAGCACCGACGCGACGATGATACCGGCAGCGGCTAGAATCAGAATGAAGACGACAACGTCTTTGTCCGCCATGAACAAATGAGCAGAATCCTTTAAGAAAAGCCTTTTGGTTGAAAAAGGTTTAAACGCCTTAAGAATAATTTATTATAACCTGGCGCCTCAAGGTTTTTGTTCCGGTAACGATTTATTTTCCATTAAGGGGGATTGAAAATGCCTAACGAAATCGAGTTGAAAGTCGCAGAAGCAATGCAAATAGACTACGGAAAGAGAATCGTGAGGATAGACTCGAACGCACGCAGGGTTTTGAGCCTCACCACCGGAGACGTCGTTCTAATCAAAGGAAAGAAAACCACCGCCGCCACAGTCCTCCCCGCCCACCCTCAAGACGAGAATTTGAACATAATCCGCATGGACGGTATTCTCAGGCAGAATGCCAGCGTGGGGCTTGGGGACAGGGTGAAGATAAGCAAGGCGGAAATCAAAGCCGCCAAGAAAATCATTCTCGCGCCCAACCAGCCTTCCCGCTACGCGCCGGGCTTCAACGAGTACGTCAAGAGAAACCTCGTCGGAAAGCCCCTCGCGAAAGGGGACACGCTTTTGATAAGCGTAATGGGCTCGTCTTTTCCTTTTGCAGTAGCGCAAACCGTGCCGGCCGGCTTGGTGCAGGTGACTGAAGAAACGGAAGTCATGCTGCGCGAAGAGCCCATCAAGGAATTGGGCAAGATTTCCACGATTTCCTACGAGGATATCGGCGGTTTGAAGGAAGAAGTTCGGAAAGTAAGGGAAATGATAGAACTGCCAATGCGCCACCCCGAGCTGTTCGAACGGCTAGGCATTGAAGCGCCGAAAGGAGTTTTGATTTACGGGTCCCCGGGAACGGGAAAAACTTTGCTTGCGAAGGCGGTAGCGAACGAAAGCGAAGCCCACTTTATTACGATAAACGGGCCCGAAATAGTTTCCAAGTTCGTCGGGGAAGCGGAAGAAAGGCTTCGCAACATTTTCCAGGAAGCGGAAAACAACGCCCCGTCAATAATTTTCATCGACGAGCTCGACTCCATCGCCCCAAAGAGGGAGGAAGTGGTCGGGGAAGTTGAAAAACGCATAGTCGCCCAGTTGTTGAGCTCGATGGACGGTTTAAAGTCTAGAGGGCAAGTCATAGTCATCGGCGCTACAAACAGGCCTAATTCAATTGACGCAGCATTGCGCAGGCCCGGAAGGTTCGATCGCGAGATAGAAATCGGCGTTCCGGACAAGATATCGAGAAAAGAAATCCTGCAAATCCACACTCGAGGAATGCCACTTGCAATAGAACCATTTTTGCAGACTGCACTAACCGAATTGATCAGACAAGACGCGGAAGAACTTAGTAAGCCAAAACTTGGGGCAAAAAAAGCCAAGCTCGAATTTGTGAAAAACGAGCAAGAACTAGAAGAGATTAGAGCCGGGATACTAGCGAGAAATATTCTCGAAAAAATAAAAGATGTGAATGAGATAGAAGCAATCTTTAACCGTTTCAACGATGCTCACGACAAATCAAAATTATTGAAAGAGAAAGCTACCGAAATATTTCTTGAAGATTTAGCAGCGCAAACGCACGGTTTCGTCGGGGCGGACGTTCAAAGCTTGGTTAAAGAATCGGCAATGAAAGCTCTACGAAGAGCGTTACCCGAAATAGAAAAAGAAGGCATGTTAAAGGACGAAGAAATTCCCCAAAAAATCCTCGATGAATTGAAGGTTACGAAAGACGATTTCCACAATGCGTTGAGAGAAGTCCGTCCTTCCGCATTGAGGGAAGTTTACGTTGAAATGCCGAACGTCAAGTGGGAGCAAATCGGCGGTTTGAAGGAGGTAAAGGAAGAATTGAAGGAAGCGGTGGAACTGCCGTTGAAAAAACCCGAAGCGTTCGTGAAAATGGGAATACGCCCCGTGAAAGGCATTCTCTTGTTCGGTCCTCCCGGAACGGGAAAAACTTTGCTTGCGAAAGCCGTTGCTACGGAAAGCGAAGCTAATTTTATTGCCGTTCGCGGTTCGGAATTGATAAGCAAGTGGGTTGGGGAAAGCGAAAAGGGATTGCGGGAAGTTTTCAGGAAAGCGAGAATGGCCGCTCCGTGCATCATTTTCTTCGACGAGGTTGACGCGATTGCAACCGCAAGAGGCGGGGGGGATAGCGATTCCCACGTTACGGAAAGGATGGTCAACACGCTTCTCACAGAAATGGACGGCATTCTAAACCTGAAGGAAATCGTGGTCATTGCGGCTACGAACCGCGTGGACATGCTGGACCCGGCGTTGCTTCGTCCCGGCAGGTTCGACAAGCTTTTGGAAGTTCCCGCTCCGGATGAGAAAGCAAGGCTGGAAATACTGAAGGTGCATACGGCAAAAATGCCTTTGGGAAAAGACGTCAACCTGCAGGAGCTAGCCAAGAAAACCGACGGTTACGGCGGGGCGGATTTAGAGGCATTAGCAAGGGAAGCGGGAATGAACGCATTGAGGGAAGCGCTGAAAAAGAACGCTGAAACAAAGCTTGTTGAGAAAGCTGATTTCGACAAGGCTCTTGGGGCGGTACGCTCGTCCATAGTCTTGAAGAAACGCGGGGATGAAGGAAAGAGTTACGGTTGAAAGGTGGGAAAAAATGAACTTTGGATTGACTGCAAAACTAGCCATGGTGCTGATGGCATTATCCCTCGTGGCTTACGGCTTGTCCGGGTATTTGAATACAATCTTGGGTTTGGGCGAGCAAAGCATTTTCAACGAAGCTTGGAAGCTTATAGCTTTAAGCGTAGGCGCGGCAATACTCGCGGGCTTCCTGCAGCCGAACTTGCGGGGAATCAAAAAGGGGGACAAAATTTTCGCGTTCACACAACGCACCGTTCCCCAAGGCAACCAGAATTTCTTCTACACGGACTTCGTTCCCGCAACGGCGATGGAAAGCGGGAAAATCGGAAGCAAAATCAAAGTCGTTCTTTCCAACGGAGCGAGGGGCGAGGGAATCGTCTTGGGATACCAGGGAATAGTCTCCCCACCCACAATCAAGCTGGTTGAAACCGAACGGCTGGAATTCTGAAAAAAAACATTTGGTTTGAATGGCTTCGAAAAACTTTTCCATCGGCGCGACCGAAGCGATGCACATCGCCATTTCCGTAATCACCATAGCTTTAGCTTTCACGCTCTTTCCCGCAGGCTCTTTCACGATAGAAATCTTTCTCGTCATACTGCTAACCGTCGGCTTGGGCTTCGTTTTGCACGAATTGGGGCACAAGTTCGTGGCGGTGAAATACGGCGCTCACGCTGAATACCGCGCTTGGACTTGGGGGTTGTTTCTTGCGTTGGGATTGGCTTTCATCACGAACGGAGGGTTCATTTTCGCCGCTCCCGGGGCGGTTTACGTTTTAGGCAAGCACTTGACGAGAGAACAAAACGGAAGAATCGCATTGGCAGGGGCGTTCACAAACCTCATCCTGGCCGGTTTATTCCTGCTGTTGGGACTGGCGTTCCCAAACCTAGAGCCGCTGGCGGGCATAGGCGTTTACGTAAATGCATTTTTGGGTGCTTTCAACCTCCTACCCTTCGGCCCGCTGGACGGGAAGACAGTCTTCCAGTGGAACAAAATCGCGTGGGCGTTGACGTTCTTCGCTCTTGCCGCAGTCTGGTTTTTCAACCCTTTTCCAGTCCAATTCTGAACTTTTACTCAATGCTTTAAAAGCAAAAGAACGGTGTTGAATATCGCATGTTCGACTTGAAGGCTTTTTGGAAAGACGAGCGGGCGCAAGTTTCCGCCGAACTCTTGATCGTGATAGCCGCGCTGGTTGCAGTTGCATTGGTTTTGATTTCGCAGCTGCAGAACACTGCAGAACGAGGGAAGGAAGTCCTAAGCAACGCCACCGACAACGCGTTCGAAGAAATCGCCGACATAAAATGAAAAGCCAGCTTTCCCTGGAATTCCTGATTATACTCGCAGCCTTGGCGCTGTTCCTCCTTGCGTTCCTTCCCGTTTACTCACAAGCCCAGAAGAACGCAAAGGAAAAACTAGCGGGCCAAGCGCAAGCCCTCGCTTTCTCCCAAATAACCGGCTTGGCAACGCAAGCGGAAACGCTCGGCAGGCAAAACTCGCTCTCCGCCGAAATCCGCCTTCAAGCAGATTCTACGAAACTCGAGTACGATGCGCAAGCTGGGCTACTCAAAATGA
This sequence comes from Microcaldota archaeon, assembly GCA_043805205.1. Taxonomy (GTDB): domain Archaea; phylum Micrarchaeota; class Micrarchaeia; order Norongarragalinales; family Norongarragalinaceae; genus UBA10210. The sequence continues at coordinate 15,259 of JAZDIF010000008.1, read as the reverse complement.
CTTACTCGCTATCGGGAAAAACCCAAACCCTGCAGGAGAAACTTTCCTTCCCCCTCGAAGTGCCACAAGCGGAGTTTGAAAAAGGAGCTTACACCGCCACAGCAAGTTTTGAAGAAACCGTTTCAATACGGCTCACTCAAGAGTAGAAGCCCACGGCGAATCTCACTTCGAAAAAATCCTTTCCGTCGAAAACCATGCGCGAAACGGAAGTTTTGGAAAACGGCTCGCGCTCGCAATGCGCTTTCAAAACCCGTTCCTTTACCTCAATCTCAACGCAGTAATCGCCCAGCCCTCCAGCCAGCCGTTCGTACTTTTCCTCCAGCCAAACTCCCGCCGAATCGCTTCCGCCGGAAAACTCCCTCAGCTTTTCAAGCGTTTCCGCGTTTTTCAGCGAAACTTCCGCGAAATCCTGCGCCAGTTGAAACTCGTAAACGCTCAAGAACGACGGCCTCGCTTCAAGCGAAGGAACCAAAACCGCGAAAGAGGTTATGGCGAACAACAGCGCCAGAAACGCCTCGACGGAAACGAATCCCTTCATCCGCAAACCACCAGCGTTTTTTCCTTCCCTTCCTGCAAAACCAGCCGTTTCACGCACAAGCCTTTTTCCGGAGAACCCAAGCTTGCGCGGCCGTCCGCAACATGCGAGTAGAGAAAGCCGTTTTCGCAAAATGCGATTCCCTCCGGAAAACAGTTTTTCAGCAGGAAATCCGCCTTGAAAATCGCGTTCCGCTGTTTTTCGGAAAAAAACGCGTCCTGCTTCAAATCTCCTGCAACCGAAGGCAGTACGAAAAGAAACGCCGAAACCAAGGCGAGAACCAAAACCGCTGCAGTCAGAAAATCCCAAGAGAAAGACATTCTTCAATCACCGCGGTTCCTCGCCAGGGGTTTTGACCTTCAACCCGTTTTCAAACCTGAATTCCGAAAAACACTCCGCCGAGCCGTTCCCGAAAAACAACTTTCTTCCCGAGGAAGAAAAACCGCTGAAATCCTCCCCCACGACGGAATGCGCGCCGTCCAGCGAGAAAAAATCTATGAAAAAGCAAGTCCCCTCCAACTCCACGTTGGAAGAAAACTTTTTCCCCGCGTCAAAGCTTCTCGCGAACGAGTCTTTCGACGCCGAAACGAAAACCGCCAGGAAAGCGAAATAGGCTGCCAGTAGCAAAAGCAGTTCAAGCGACAACTGCCCCCTTCTTTTCAACCGAACCCCTCTTTCAAAACCGTCACCCACGCAAAATTCTTTTCCGGATAGTAGAACGTCCCTCCGAACGCTATTTCATTTCCAATCCACTCTTGCGAAGAAGGAGTGTGCGCCAACCCTTTCTTCGAAATCCGCCTGTCGAAAACCAGCTCGATCGCTTTAGGCACGATTTTTTTGTCCCAATCGAGGGTTTTCGCGCTGAAGTCGAAACAGTGTGAACAGGCTACGGGTTTTCTTGAGGAAAGCGTTTCCCCCAAAACCCGCTTTTCCTCGAACGAGTCAAACTCTCCGAACCACAAGTCCGCAAGTATCCCCTGTTGCGCGAAGTAATCTTCCGCAAAAACCTCCAGTTCCCCAAGGTTCAACGCGATGCTTTCGCTCGACTGCCTCTCGCCCTCGCCTTGGGAGAGCGAGAAAACCTGCGAGAAAGCGTTTTTGAGCGCCAAATCCGCGTAGTACTTCTTTTCCAAAACCAGAACGCGGTCGGAATGCCTGAAGGAAGACGAAACCGCTTGGTTGTGAGCGTATAGCAAGGCGGCGATGGAAAGAACGAGGAAAAAAGCCACTGCGAAACTTACGAACGCCCTCCGCCGCATTACCTTATTAAAAAGAAGACGCTTTTTAATTTCGCCGAGAGGGTGGAAAGGAAAGTGGGAAAGGCGTTTTTTGCTCTGGCGTTGATAGCGCTGCTTGCGCCCAGTTCGTTCGCCTACCTCGACCGATCTTTTTCAATCTACGGCCACGTTTTCGAAAACGGGAACGCGAAAATAACCGAGAAAACCATTTTCTTCCTGGAAACCGACGCCGAGAAGGAAGCGTTCGAGTACTACCTACGCTTGGGGCAAACAACGCTATTGGACTGGAAGAGGTTTTCGAAAAACATCGGCTACCACTTTTCCGGAGCGGTTTCAAACCTGAAGATAGTCGCAGCAAGGGAGTTTGAAACCCACCCGAACGCAGCCAGCGTAACGCTCGAGTATGACGCTGAAAAAGTAATGGGCCGCGCTACCGTTTCTTCGCGCACCACGAAATACACCCTGAACACTCCGTTGATAGCGCTGATTTCCGCCAAGGGCGAAATAAGCCTGGGAAACTCCATGAGCTTCACGCTTGAAGTCCCTCCTGACGCACAGGAAATCAAAGTCTCGCCCGACCCCGGCTCGAGGAGGCAGAAGAACGTAATCACGTGGACCGGCCCGATTTTCGGAAAGTGGGACGTCGAGTTCGTCCGCGAGAAAAGCCTGAGCGAGGAAGTGAACGAATTCTTCAACAGGAGCGTGGAAGACTTCCGTAATAATTACCTAATCATCCTGCTGGTGCTGTTTGCGATAATCGTGGCTTTCAAAATCGTCCAAAAGCCCGAAGCGTAATTAACGCTTAACCCAGTCTTTCAAAAACTCGTTTTCCTCTTCCAACAAGCCCAGCGAAGCCCGCGATTTTTCAGGCAGCAAAACTAAAGCATCCAGCGCCTGTTTGGAAGAACAATGCAGTTTTCCCGCCGCTTTCAGCGAAATTGCCTTGAGCATTTGCCGCTCTCCCTTGCTCGAGGAAAGCAGGCGAATCACCGTCGGGAATTGAAAGCGCGAAAACTTGCGGTAGGGTTCTCTCTTCGCAGCAGCAACGCCCCCCAGCCCCAACGCCCTCACGAACTTCAGCAAGCCGTAATTCTGCCTTTTCATTATCCTGCCGGAAAAAACGTCCGCCCTCGAGAAAGAATCGAACGCCCTGGCAACGTCCTCCGGACGTTCGTATTCGACAGGAATGTTTTCTTCTATCCAACGCAGGAAAAAGTCCAAGTCGTCCGTCTCCACCTTCAAAGCCGAGTCGAAAGAACCCTTGAACACAGCTGCAAGGTTTTTGAAAACATCCTCCCGCCTATCCCTCTCGGAAACGAAACCCCCCTGCAAGTCGATGATCGCCGAACGCAAGTCCCCGTGGCAGCTTTCTGCTATTTCCTCAACAAACCCCTCGGGCAAAACCGCGTTTTCCTTCTCCGCAATCTTTCTCAAAACCTTCCCCACGCTCGTCTTGTTTATTTTCTTGAACTCCACTTTCAAGCACTCGTTCCTCAGCTTGGAGAGTTTCGGGTTCCAAACGTCGTTAGCACACAGCAAAACCGGCTGGACCGGGTTTTCAACCATCTCTATCAAAGCCGAGCTCTCCCCCCTGTCGAAAACCGAATCCAAATCGTCGATGAGCAAAAGCCTCTTTCCGAACAAACCCTGCATTCCGCTCCCGCCAAAACGCTTCAGCAAGCTTTTCTCCGTCCTGACGTCCGAAGAACTCGATTCTACCAAAAACCAGTCGAACTCGCCGGCAAGAGCAAAAGCCAAAGCCGTCTTGCCCACTCCCGGCGGCCCCCATACGAGAAGCGCCTTTTGCTTTTTCCCTCTCTGCCACTCTAAAGCCCATTTTTTCACTATTTCCTTCGACTCTTCGTTACCCGCAATCTCGTCCACCGACTTAGGCGCGTGCTTCAAGTGCCAAGGCAACATTCTTCCAAACCCACCCATTCACGAAAACGCTCTCTAAAAGAAGCAAATAATTACTTTTCGCGCCAAATAAAAACCATGTTAATCGGGCTCGTTGGAAAACCCAGTTCCGGCAAAAGCACTTTCTTCAGCGCAGCCACCCTCGTTGACGTAGCAATCGCCAATTATCCTTTCACTACGATAGAACCCAACAAAGGCGTGGGATTCGTGCGGGTGGAATGCATAGACGAGGAGTTCGGAGTGCAGTGCAATCCCAGGACCGGCTATTGCATAAACCACGTCCGCTACGTGCCCGTGGAACTTTTGGACGTCGCTGGCTTGGTGCCCGACGCGCACAAGGGCGTGGGATTGGGAAACAAGTTCATGGACGACTTGCGCCAGGCGGACGCGCTCGTGCACGTCGTAGACGCTTCCGGAGGCACGAACGAGAAGGGAGAGGAGGTGCCTACAGGAACGCACGACCCGTGCAAAGACATAGAGTTCCTCGAACGCGAGGTGGACTTGTGGTTTTACGGGGTTATTGAAAGAAATTGGGGCAAGTTCGCTCGAATTCCAGTAAAAAGCAAGACGGAAATGCTCGAACTCGCAGCGCAAGCATTAAGCGGAATAGGCGCAACGCCGCCGCACATTGACGCGGCTGTAACCAAGCTCAAACTCTGGGAAAAACGTCTGGCTGAATGGAACGAGGAAGAAAAAATGGCTTTCGCAACCGAACTCAGGCGCAACTCCAAGCCGATAGTCATAGCCGCCAACAAGGTCGACAAGCCCAACGCATTGGAAAACGTCAAGAGAATGAAGGAAAAATTCCCGCACTTAAAAATCACGCCTTGCTCGGGAGTTGCGGAATTGGCGTTGAGAAAAGCCGCTAGGGACGGCGCAATTGAATATTATCCAGGAAATCCGGACTTCAAGGTTCTCAGGGAGTTGAGCGAAGCGCAAAAACAAGCCCTAGAGTTCATCAGGAAAAGCGTATTGCAGAAAACGGATTCTACAGGAATCCAAGACATCTTGGACCAAACCGTATTCCAAGTTTTGGGCTACAAAGCCATTTTTCCCGCCGGAGTCAGCAAGCTCGCGGACCAGTATGGGAACATTCTTCCAGATTGCTTTCTGCTTCCGGGCGACGCGACTGCCTTGGATTTTGCTTTCAAGCTGCACAGCGATATCGGAAACAACTTCATCAAAGCCATCGACGTGAAGACGAAACAATTGATAGGCAAAGAACACGTGCTCAAGCACAGGGACGCGGTGGAAATAGCGTTTTCGAAATAACGTTCAAACTTCCAGCGTAATCCTGCTCGTCCTGCCGAGCTTCAAAACCACCGTTTGAATGGAAACAATTTTCTTGGATTCAAGCAAGTTCAAGTGGTTTCTTACAGTCCGCTCCGGCAAACCAACTTTCGCGTACAACTCTCCCGCCAGAATGCTTTTTCCCTTCTGCTTTTCCAAAACCCCTATTATCTCCCTCTCCGCCGCTCCCAACCCCTCCAGCTTCTTTGCTACCGATGGATTTTCCTTCAACATCTCGAAATCCTTCTTTTCTATTTTCTGCGAGCCCCTCGCCTCGGCGTTCTTCCCGCACTGCCACAACGCTTCCAACGCCACCCTCGCGTCACCGCCCAGCTTGGAAGCGTAAGCAGCCACAACCGCAATCACTTCTGGAGGACAGGCGTTCGGCTTGAAAGAGAGAGAAGCCCTTTCGAAAAGGATTTTCTTCAACAGCATAGGCGAATATCGCTTGAAAACAAGAACTTCCGGCTGCAACGAGCTTCTAGCCCGCTCGTCAATCTTTTGAAGGAACGAAAGGTCGTTCGTAACGCAAACGACTGCTGAAACGAATTCTCTCCGCAGCAAGTCGTAAACGATAGCGTCTTCCTTGTTGTGCAAAAGCCGGTCGCACTCGTCCAACGCGATTACGCCCACGCTTTTTTGCGAAAGGAAATTCTCGCTTATCCGCTCGAACATCTCGTCGCTCCCCAAACCCCTGCGAGGCAAAGGCTCACCTATCGCTTCAGCAATCCTCGCAAGAACCGAATTGCGCGTGGGATTCTGCCAGCAGTTGACGAAAACCGTCCTCGCTTTTTGCGATTCTTCACCCAGCTTTCTGAAAACGAACTTCGCGCAGGAAGTTTTTCCCGTCCCCGGAGGGCCCCACAAGAACAGGTTTTTCGCCTTCCTCCCTTCAAACGCAGGCTGGAGGGCGAAAACAATTTCGTTCACTTGCGCTTCGCGCCCCGGCAATGTATCCGGCAGAAAATCCGCCTTGAGCGCAATCTCGTTTCGGAAAATCATAAGGAAGAAAACGCTCCGCAAGATTAAAAACACTCTTTCCCCCCAACCGATTATGCCCAAAAAAACAACTTCAAACAAACGGCAAAACGAGTGGAAGCTGGGAAGCATTAGAGATTGGATTGCGCTGACGAGAGCCGAACACTCTGCAATAGTTTTCATAGCGATAATAGCCAGCGAGTTCGTCGTTGCGAAAAAAATTTCGCTGGAAATGATTTTCCCCGCAATCGGACCCGCTTTGATTACGCTGGGGGCATTCGCGTGGAATGATTACTTCGGAATCAAAACCGACTCTTTCCTAAAGCGGTTAGACCGTCCTCTCGTAAGCGGGAGGGTAGGAAGGAAAACCGCGTTTTACGGCGCGATAGCCTTGTTCGCGCTCGGCTGCGTTTTCGCTTCGCTAGTCAACCAGGTTGTTTTCACAATCGCCCTCGCTTTTACGGTACTCTCGATGCTTTACGACGTTTTCCTCAAGAAAACGCCGTTGCTGGGAAACGCGTTCATTGCAAGTTCCATGAGCTTTTCCTTCCTGTACGGGAATTACGCAGTTTCAACCGTTTTGAACCACTACGTCTTGCTTTTCATAGCAATTTCCTTCTTTGCCGGGCTCGGGAGAGAATTGGTAATAACCCTCAGGGACGTGAAGGGAGACGAAAAGATAGGCGCGAAAACCCTGCCCATGGTAATCGGAACGAAAGGAACGGTAATCCTCTCTTCAGCCTTGTTCCACCTCGCCGTAGTAATAAGCTTAGCCCCGTTCATGCAAAGCATTAACCTAGCCTACTTGCTTTTCATCGGCATTGCTGACGTGCTGATACTAATCAGCGCTTGGAAGCTCGTTTTCAACCAGACTACGCCAACTCTAAAGAAAATCAGGAACTACACACTCTACGCATTAATGGCCGGGGTAATAGCATTTCTCGCCCTGGGCCTATAGAACTTCCATCTTTCCAAACTTGCCTAAAGTGAGTTGGAGCTTGTCCTGCCAAGTGTTCACGTAGCCGTTAGTGATTTTGATTTTGCTCCCTTCCTGGATTTGGTCTATAGCGTCATTCCAAAGCACTAGGGAAATCGTGCCGGAATCGTCGCGAATCGTAGCGTTTGCTACTCTCAAAACCCGCCCGTTCTTGTTAATCTCACGAGGCGGTTCTACGCCCACCACTTCTACTTCGAGGTTAACGCTTCCCGTTCCGGGAGTCAATTCGGAAATCTTCATTTCAACCACGCCCACCGTTCAACCTAAAAAAGCCAATTGACTTAAGAGTTGGGAAATAAAAGTTTTTTGGCGGGTGGGCTGGAACGTTCGACTTCAAAAAAAGGCTGGAGAGGCTGAGGAAGACCATGCGCGTCGACTGCGTGATAATAGCGCAAGTCAACCAGCCGGAAGCCAACGCATTTTACTATTCCGGCATAGAAGAGCCGTTCTTGCTGTACGTGACGAAAGAGAAAACAGTCGCTTTCACCACGGACGCCGAATCGCGCCTAAACCAGTTTGACAAAGTCCACCCTTGGAAGAACGCCAAGGGGTTTTACAAGAGCTTTTTCAAGAAAAACAAAATCAAGACCGTCGGCTTGGACTTTTCCACCGAAGCCAACCGCGTGGGCTTCAGGCTGCTGAGTTCCAAAGGAAGCAAAGTGAAGGTTGAGAATTACGCCGGAAAGCTTGACGAAGTAAGGGCTTTGAAAGACGAGCAGGAGAAAAAACTCATTCGAAAAGCTCAGGACGTCACGAAAAAATGCGTCGAGGAAGCGAAAGCCTACGGGCTCGAGGGAAGGACTGAAAATGAAATCGCCGGGTTTCTCGAACTGGCGTGCAGGAAGAAAGGATTTGCACTGAATTCCTTCCCGCCCATAATAGCCACCGGAGAGAAGACGGCAATTCCACACACTATCCCTTCCGACGAGAAAATCCACGAGCTTGCGCTGATGGACTGCGGCGCGACTTGCAAAAACTACCACGCCGACTTTACGACAACGGAATACTCCGGAAAAACGAAGGAAGTGGCTGACGCAATGGAAGCGGTTTGGGAGTCAAAGAAAGCCGCGGAAAGAAAGGCGAAAATCGGGGCGAGCGGCAAGATGGTTTCCAAAACCGCGGAGAAGGTAATTGCCGAGTACGGGTTTGGGAAATACTCGTTCAAGAAAAACGGGCTTTCACTGGGGCACGGCGTGGGCTTGAAAGTGCACGACGGGTTCAGGGTGGATAACGTGAAACTGCAGAAAGGGATGGTTTTCTCGATAGAACCCGGGATTTACGTTCCCAAGCGCTTCGGAATAAGGTTCGAGGACATCGTTTTCCTGTGAGAAACCGAGCTGGGAAAAGGGTTTTTTAACCGCTTTCAACCTAATTATTTTCGCTAGTTTTGCGAGTCAAAATAGGCTATTGGATTTACTCGAAAGCACGGTTGCAAAGGGTGGTGTTTGAAATGGCTGAAGAAGAGTTGAAAGACCAGGAAGAGCAGGTTCCTGCCGAGGAGATAGAAACCGGCGAGATGAGCGAGGAAGAGGCGGAAAGCGAGCACATGCCCTTTCCAAACGCGCGCGTCGTCAGGATAATCAAGCAGAATTTGAAGAACCCGCACCAAATCAAGCGAGACGTGAAACTAGCCGCGAACGTCTTGCTGGGCGAGATTCTCGCCAACGTTTCGCAAAGCATGAACGAAGAGGAGTACTTCACGCTCAGCATCGAGCACTTCAACAAAGCCGCCAGGAAGTACAAGGAAATCGCCTTGAACGAAAAGCGCATCCGCAGGATAAAGAAAATCCTCGAGAAACAAAGGGCAGAAATGGACGAGATCATTACTGAGATAGAACTCGAGCTTCCGCCCGAGGAAAAGCCCAATACGCTATACTGAGAAAACAACGGGATTTCTTGATGGACGCCAGGACTTTGAAGCAAGAGAGGGACTCCGCAAGAAGGGAAGTGCGCACTATAGCAACCGCCAATAGGGATAGGATTGGCGAGTTGAAACAGCTTTTCTCCAAAGCGACTGAGCTCAAGCTCCAGCGCGACAAGGAAAACTCTTTGGCAAAGGAATTCCGCGAAAAGCGCGATGGGAAGAAAGGCCAGATTGACGGTTGCAAGGCAAAGCTATCCGAACTGCGCGGCAATATGCAGTCTGCCGGAGGGGGCAAAAACCCCATGGCGATTCAAGAGCAGGTCGAGCAGCTCGAGTGGTACCAGCAGACCGAAGCTTTGAGCCCCAAGGAAGAAAGGGAAATGTCCAAGAAAATAACGGAATTGCGGAAGCAACTTCCCCACGCCAAGGAATTCCAGCAGGCCATCGCTGAATATTCGCAGGAACGCAAGAAACTCTCCACGCTTATTTCGGAAGAAAGGGCTTTGCACGAGAAAATGCTCGAGCACGCGAAGAAAGCGCAAGACTCGCACGACAAGCTCATCCAGACAAGCAAAAAAATCGAGGGGGCGCAGAAGAGCATTTCAGCCACTCTCGAAGTCCTGAAGGAAAAGGAAGACGTTGCCAGCGAAAAGCACGGGGAGCTGGTAAAAGCAGTCGGAGAAAAGCGCGTGAGGGAAATGGAGGAATACCAGCGCGAGCAGGCGGAGAAAACAAGGCTGCAGCAGGCGCAGCACCAGAAAGTCGTGGCGAAGGCGAAAGAGATTTACGAGCGCTTCAAGGAAGGCAAGAAAATCACTTCCGAAGAGCTTTTGGTACTGCAGCAAAGCGGGCTGTTCTAGGGGGGTGGGCTTTTAATCCGTTTAAAAACCCGCTTTAGGATTTGAAACGGTTTTAAACCCCAGACTGGAAAAGGATTGTTAGAGGTGGGGGCATTGGACAAGACCAAAGTGGGCGAAGTGGAGCACTATTACGGCCACTTGGGCGTCGCCGTAATCAATGTGGTCGGTACGCTGAAAGTAGGCGACAAGATTCTCTTCGAAAACAAGCTCGGACAGCCGGTATTGGAGCAAATAGTCACTTCAATGCAAATCGCACAGAACAAGATTGAGGAAGCAAAGCCCGGACAGGCGATAGGCTTGAAAGTGGGCGATAAAGTCCACCAGGGAAACGTCGTTTACAAAGTTTGAGTCCCTTTTCAAGGGTGCGAGTGGCCGGAATACCATAAAGTAATTCCTCCGACCCAAACAGGCGCCAAAGCCGGCAGAATCACGTTCAACCCTATCCCGGAATAATACAACACTGTTCCCAGCAGCGCGCAGAAAACGCTCGCCAAGGCCACGCTCTTTCCCAAAAGCGGAAAGTCAATGTTTTTCTTGCGCAAGTGAGGCGGCACCGGAGGCTCGTGCGGAGGGTGCAAATGGGGCGGTTTCGGGGGCATTTTTCAAATCACGCTTTCTTCCAAACAACGCCTTTCGGCGAGTCTTCCAGAAGTATTCCCTTCTTCTTCAGCAAATTGCGAATCTCGTCAGCACGCTTGAAGTTCTTTTCTTTTCTTGCAGCCTCCCTTTCTTCAACCAGGCGCTCGACTTCCGAACTCAACTCGGTTTTTTCCGAAGCAGCCCAGTCGACAACCCCAAAAACACCGTCGAAATCCTTCAAAAACGCCAAAGCGGCTCCGGCAGTTTTCTTCGACAGTCTGTTTTCGTCAACAGCCTTGTTGAAATCCTTCACAAAAGCGAAAACAACGGCTAAAGCGCTTGAAACGTCCAAATCGTCGTTCATTGCGTTTTCAAAATCCTTCTTCGTTTTTTCCAACAGCGAGTCAAGCTTCGAATCTCCGTTGGGTGAAGCGGCGTTTTTCAACCTGAACGCAAATTCCCCCAGCTTTTTCACAGTATTCTCCGCGTTTTCCAGCGCTTCGAACGTGAAGTTCAACTGCGAACGGTAGTGCGTAGAAAGCAATAGAAAACGGATTGCCTTCGGCGAATAACCTTTCGCCAGAATGTCGCGCAAAGTGTAAAAATTTTTGAACCGCTTCGCCATCTTCCTCCCGTCGACAAGCAAGTGCTCGTTGTGCAACCAATATTTAACAAAAGGCTTTCCCGTCGCTCCTTCGCTCTGGGCAATCTCGTTCTCGTGGTGGGGGAACTTCAAATCCACGCCTCCCGCGTGAATATCAAAACTTTCCCCCAAATACTTCATGCTCATTGCGCTGCACTCTATATGCCAGCCAGGGCGTCCTTTTCCGAAGGGAGCGTTCCAAAACACTTCCCCGTCATCCGGAGTCCACGCTTTCCACAACGCGAAGTCGCTCACGCTCTCTTTCTCGTACTCGTCAGCAGTCAGCCTTCCGCTCGCACCAACCTTCAATTCCTTCAAATTCAGGTGCGAAAGCTTGCCGTAGTTCTTGAATTTCGAAATCTTGTAGTAAACGCTCCCGTCCTCGCCCCTATACGCAAAACCGTTTTCCAAAAGCTTTTCAATTATTGAAATCATTTCTCGGACATGTTCCGTTGCTTTCGGGTAAACACTCGCGCGTTTTATTCCTAGCGAATCCAAATCCTCGAAAAACGCTTTGGAAAAAAAGGAAGTGAATTCCTTCAAAGTTTTCCCTTGCTCGCGAGAGTTTTTTATCGTCTTGTCGTCCACGTCGGTCAGGTTCATTACCTGCTTTACTTCAAAACCCTCGTGCTCCAGCCACTTTCGCAGCAAGTCCGCCGACAAGTAAGCGCGAAAATTTCCAATGTGCGCATGGTCATAAACCGTCGGGCCGCAAGCGTAAAAACCCACGCTTTTTCCTTTTAACGGCTTGAACTCTTCCTTCTTCAAAGACAGAGAGTTGAACAAGTTCAGCATTTTGCTTTCACGTTCCTTTCTACAAAATGCCCGTTCACTTTTCCTTCTCCCGCACGTCAAAATAAACCGGCTTAATTTCCTTGCCGACGCGGCTGTTGAAGAACTTCGACAAAGCGAGTCTTTTCGCTTCCGGTAAAGGTCGTATGGTTATGTGAAGGACGGTCTCGCTTTCCCCTCGCTCGTGAGTGTGCGAGCTGTAAACCCCAAAAATTTCCCGCCGGTCCACGTGCCAGAGGTACTGCACCCCCCTCTCTTTCGGATGCTCAACCTTAGCTACTTGCCGAACCGGAAAACTATGCAGTTCTAGCCTAGGCATTTTTCAACCCCTCTCCGCCGCGAGGGCGATGCTGGAAATCACGTCGCCCAACCCCACAGTGCTCTGCAGCTTGACTATCGGCGAGGGAACGAGAATCACGTAATGGTCGTCCAAGTCGAAAATCCCGTTTTCCAGCAACTCCCGCCTCAAGAACGAAGAATGCCTTTTCGTCCGCTCGTCATCAATCCCACCCTCCAAAGCGCGAAGCTGGTTAAACCCCAATTCCGAAGGCAGGAGCGAATGGCTTTTCAAATTCTGCTTGGAAACGAAACCCCTTCCCTTCATCGCCTTCAAAGAAGCGATTATTGAAGACAAGACGAGCGCGTCCCTCGCCTTCTCCGGAGGAACCGGATACGGTTTTTTCAAAACCAAAAGCTGGAATCCCAAGTTGTGCAAATGCACGCGCTCCATTTTCAGCAGGTCCATGATTTTCTTGCAACCCTTGTATAACGTGAAAGCATTCTCCATTTTCTTAATCCTGTCCGCCTCTTTCTTCGCTCCGATCATCTGCAAGACTTCAACCGCCTCGATTTCATTCAACCCGAAGCTCTGGATCGGCTTGCCAAGCGAAAGCAAAACCTGCTTTTCCACCCTCTTGTCGTCGATGGGAACAAACTCCCAGTGCACCACCAGCGTTTGGTTCGCTTTTTGCAGTTCTTCGATTTGCGAAACCACTTTCTTGAGGACCTCCTGAAAGTTCTTCTCCTTGTGTAACTGGTGAAAACCGGCGAGGAAAGCAACGTCCGCGTGCTTCGCCAGTTGCTTCAAGTCCAGGTTGTGGAACACCGGCTGGTAGGGAAGGACTGAAGAAACGATGAGCCTGTTCGAGCGGGGCGCTTGAAACTCGCTCACGAACTTCATTTTCTCCCCGGCCTTGAACTCGAAAATCCAGTTGACTTTAGTCGGGTCCCCCTTCCGAGCGACCTTCTTCGCAGGATGGCAAACGAGTTTTTTCCCTGAAGTCGTGGGAAAGCAAACGTTCTGGTCGAAAAAACTCGCTTGCGCAGGCGAAAGCAATGCGGAATAAGCGAGGACGAAGTCGTGGAAAGCGGAAAGCTGGTTCGCCATTATTCCCGCCTGCCCGCCCATGCGCCTCTCGTCAGGCTTGAAAGCTTTTTCAAACCAGTCGAAAACACCCTGGGTGGCATGCAAGTGCAACGCCTTTCCAGTCTTGATGCAATGCAATAGTGAAGCGAAAAAGTCGATCTCGTCGCGAATTTCCTTCGGCTCTGATTCGCTCTGCTTTTCAACCGACTCCAGCTCTTCCTTCATGAAACCGTGCAAAGCTTTAGCCGGCTGGTGCAAACCCAAAACCACGGCATCCACGTTGGCGTTGAAAGCAACCAGTGCTTTCGCTAGCTTTGCAGTCTTCGTTTCTTGAAAACGCTTGTTCCACAGTTCAACAGAATTCGCGTGGATCATATAACACAAAATAGCGAAAGCGAATTTAAAAACCGTTAGAAACCAGAGCAACTCACTTTCCTTTCAGCGTTTCGTAAGCCTTCTTCATCCTCAACGCGTCCGCTTCGAGAACCGGGCTCTCGCAAATTACGGTCCCCCCGCACTTGAACTCCACCAAAAGCTCCAAGAACGGCTTGACGGGCGGAGAATCGTAAGACAATTCCAAGTGGGAGAGTTCCCCTTTTTCAGAGTATTTCACGCCCTGGAAGTGCACGTGCAAATCGTCCAAAAGCCTCTTGTCGCAGTCCCTAACCGCCTGGAAGATTTTCTCGAAATCCTTTTTCGTTTTCAAACGCCCGTTCCCGCGAGCGTGAACGTGCGAAAAATCAATCGTAAGCCACAAGCCTTTCACTTGCGAGTGCATTTTCAAAAGCTCTTCCAAGGAACCCCACTGGGAAACTTTCCCCGTCACTTCCGGAGCGAGAACCACGTCCAGCTTTTCCTTCTTCACTTCGCTAACGAGAAACTCCATCTCGCGCTTCATCTCCCCGAATGCTTCTTTTGCAGAAAATTTTCCGTAGAAACCCGGGTGGAAAACCACTTTCCCTCCGCCCGCGTAGTGCAAAGCCCGGGCCGTGTCGAGAATGAACTCGTAGCTTTTTTTCCTCTTGGAATGCTCGTGGGAAATCAGGGAAATGTAGTAAGGAGCGTGCGCGCTCAACCTTACTCCGTTTTCCTTGGCTTTACGCCCCAGCGCTTCGGCGCTCTCCCTCTTCACGTTGACTCCGTGCACGAGCTCCCATTCTATTGCGCCCAAGCCCAGCTTCTTCACGCACGCCACGCCGTCGAGCATGCCGCCCGTTTTGCATTCGATGGGCACTCCGCCGGGCCCAAAAACCACTTCCCAAGCCATACGGTTTTTAACCGAATTTAGTTTAATTAGATTGCTGTTTCACCGTCGGCGGAAGACGGTTACAAAAAGGTTTGTTCTGATGAAAGTGCGTTGGCTTGGGCATTCCGGCTTTATCGCGGAAATGGGAGGCAGGATAATGCTGTTCGACCCGTGGCTTGACCCTAGGCCCAGGCAGGTCAACCGCTCGGTTGCCCCTGCAGTTTCCCCCCAAGAAATCACGAAGTGCGACTTGATTTTTGTAACCCACGAACATTTCGACCACTGCGACCCGTACAGCATCGGCGTAATCCAATCCCGCACGCTTGCGCAAGTTGTCGCACCGGAAGAAACGCTCGCTTTGCTCGACGTTCCGGCAAGAGCGAGGGTGCCGGTGGAGGAAGGCGATTCTTTCAACCTTATGGGGGTTCAAGTAAACGTCACCCCGGCCAAACACCCGCAATCCACGTACCCAGTCGGGTATATTGCGACTGCAGGAGGCGAAACTCTTTACCATGCGGGGGATACTTACGATTTTTACGGCATGGCGATTTTGGACGTGAAAACAGCTTTGGTACCCATAGGCGGGACTTTCACAATGGACGTGATCGGGGCGGTCGCTTCCCTCAAGCGAATGAGGGCGAAGAACGTCATTCCGATGCACTATAACACGTTTGATAGGATTAAAACCAACCCCCAGGACTTCGCAAACAGGGTGAAAGCATCGACGAAAACCAACCCCGTGGTCTTGCAGGTGGGCGAGAGCGTCACGTTATAAAAACCAGTTCAGGCAAGAGGATATATTCTGTGAGTCTGCTTTTGGAGGTCGGTTAAAGTGAAGGTAATTAGCGGAAGGATAGTTTCGGTTGAAGCCGAGAGGCTTGAAGGAAAAGAGTTTCAAGGCCTGGACATGAACATCCAAGTGCACGACATCAAGGACGAGGGGAAAAACATAGA
>JAZDIF010000007.1:0-2974 GCA_043805205.1 Microcaldota archaeon | reverse complement strand
CGACAACCTACTTCATGGTGGGCCTGGGAGACTACGCCCCTTACGGGGCAGCCAAAACCCTCACCGCGCTTGAAGCGGCAATAGGCAACATAGTCAACCTCGTCGTTCTCGCAATAGCGCTCACGAGGCTGAAACCGCACGCACAGCAGGAATAAAACCAAACAGGCACCCCAGGCAAAACGCCTAAAAAGCCCCAAAACCACAAAATCATTCCGCGAATTAGCAATATCCTACGTTGGACTATCGCTTCGCCAATACGCTCTAGTCGTCTAGTCCGGTCAAGAAGCTTTTTTCTTTTTCCAGAAAAAGAAAAACGCTTGTTAAAAAGAAAAAGCGCTTCTCTTACGAAAGAGAAAGAAAAGCTTCGCCGAAAGGATATCGGCCTTTCAAGCCGGCGACCCGGGTTCAAATCCCGGCTAGAGCACTCTTATTTTTATTAAAAACCAGCCCTCACTGTTTTGCGCGCGGTTGCCAAATTGTGCGGCTCGTTTTTCAACGCCCACTTTCACTTTCAAAAATGAAGTGAAACTAAAAGTATTTAACCATGCCGGTCCAATATTGGCGTCGGTAAAGAGAGGGGGGTGGCGAAGTGGTGGAAACTGATTTTTTTGCCGTTATCGAGGAAGCGAAAGGCCTTAATTCAGACGTGTTCTCGCTCACGCGCCTCCAGCTGTTGGCGAACCTGGCGGTTACTGGAAGGGACGGGGCGACTTATCGCGAATTGAAAGCGTGGCTTGGTTTGAGCGACGGAGCCCTTTATTCGAACCTCGGGGCCTTGGAAAAGATGGGTTACGTCGCAACGGAGCAGGTGAAGATGGAAAGGCGGGAGCTCACTTCGTACAGGCTTACGCGGGAGGGAATGGAAGAGTGGCTAAAGGTCAGAAATTGGCTTTACAAGTTCGTCGGGGGGAGAAAATGAACACTGAAAAAGTCATCGCTTGCCTGAAGGAAATCGGCTTCAAGCCCAAAATTGCGAAGTTCAGCGACAAAGTCGTCATCCAAAAGGTCGTTTATCTTCTCCAGATGAAGGGAGTGAAGCTGGGCTTTGACTTCGGCCTGTACGTTCGCGGGCCTTATTCCCCCGGCCTGACCAAGGAAATCTACTCCAGGAAGGGGGATTTCGAACAATTGAAAACAAGGACGGAGCTCTCAGGCAAGGAAACCGAAGCGGCCAAGGAGTTGAATGAGATATTCGACGCAAAGCCGGCAATGCTTGAAATTGCCGCCACATACGCTTTTTTCGCTTACGGGCAAAAACAGGACCCGTTAACCGCGCAAAAAAACGTCAAGATAATGAAACCGTTCTTTTCCGAGACCCAGCTCGCGGTCGGCATCAACAAGGCGAAAGAATTCCTTTTCGTCCCCTCGGAAAGACTGCTCAAGGAAATGAAGAAGGAATTTGCGCCGTGGGAAGCCGCGTCCATCGAAAGCTTCCCGAAGTGGTAACACATGAAAAAAGGCGAAATCTGGCTGGTCAATTTGCCTGAAGGCGTAGGCCATGAACAGAAAGGTACTCGCCCAGTTCTCATCTCAGCATGCGCGAACGGCTTGACTCTGGCGATTCCTTTGACCACGAATGCTGAAACCGCCGACTTGGCTTATACTGACAAAATAGCGCCGACGAAAGACAACGGCTTGACTGAATCAAGCGTTGCTTTGGTTTTCCAGATGAGGGCTTTGGACGACTCGCGTTTCATCCGGCAGCTCGGCTGGATTCCCAAGGAACAGCGTGACGTCGTGGATGGCTTGTTGAAGACGCTTCTCAAAATCGACTGATTCTGTTCAACGCCACCCTGACTGATGGCGCGCGCATAATTGCCTAATCAGGAACCCAAGCATGCAAGCAGGGGTTTCAGGAAGCCAAGGCTCTGACGGGCCTTACGGCTAGAGCACTCCTATTTTTTCCCGTAACCGAAACGCCGCTCGTAGTTCTTGTGGTCAAACCACTCCAAGATAATCGAAACTATTTCAACTTCGGTTCCGCGCAGATAGTAAATCAAACGCCAGCCTTCAGGCAGGTCATACTTGAACAAGTTATCGATTCCGTACCGCGCATACTGCTTCGGCCACAGGCTGCTCGGAACCCTCACGCCGCATAACGGATTTTCCCTCAAATCATAAATCACCCCGGCTATGGCTTCGTAAAGGCGCTTTTCTTCAAACGGCCCTTCGGCCAAGTTTTCATAGGCTTTTTTGACCTTTTCGTTTACGAAGGCAACCCTTCTTGGCCTATCCGGTTTCACTTCACAATCAAACCCCTTTGTTTCAAATCCTCCACTTCCTTAGGCCCCCAAATCCAGATTACATGACGGTCAGGCGCCACCACTATTTTTCCATTCTGCTCCAAATAGTCCAAAATGAGCAGGAAAGTCTGCCACATGACCTTCTTGGGCAAAGACTTCCATAGTTGACTGACAGTCTTGTCACCCTTTGCCTTGTGAACCGCTTTTTCCACCATGAGCACCGTGTCCAAACGCGGATACCGCAGAACGTTCTTCGGAGAGAAAACCATTTCCAAGTTAATCACCTGATTAATTAATCAACGGATATATTAAATAGCTTTTCCTCCGGAAAAAATCTGGAAAAAACGGCAACAAAAACCTTGGGGATAAAAAAATTATCCGCAAGTAGGCGCAAACCAACGCCACTTGACGGGCAGGAGCGAGCTTAAAAAAAGCCGCGCTCCCTTTTCTTTCCATGTTCAGGGACAAGCGCGTTATTCTCGGGGTCACAGGCAGCATCGCCGCCTACAAGGCGCTCGAGCTTTTGAGGCTGCTGCGCAAGGAAGGCGCGGAAGTGCAGGTGGTGATGAGCGAAGGCGCCAAGAATTTCGTTTCACCGCTCTCGTTCAAAACGCTCTCGGGAAACGACGTATTGGAAAAGCAGTTCGACGACATGAAGCATATTTCGCTCGGCAAGGCGGACGCGCTCGTGATAGCTCCTGCAACTGCCAACTTCATCGCCAAAGCAGCAG
>JAZDIF010000006.1:0-5839 GCA_043805205.1 Microcaldota archaeon | reverse complement strand
GTTCAGGGATCTTCTCTTGCGCATTGGAGAACCGGTTCCGGCGAGCATGCGCGTGAAGACAATGGATGAGTTGGAAAAGGCGGTTGCGGAGTTGGGCTTGCCCGTCATTTTGCGTCCTGATTTTAACTTGGGAGGGTTGGGAACCGTAATAATAGAAAAGCATGAGGACGTGGAGAGAGAGGGAAAGGCTTGTTTTGCTTTGAGCGGAAGCGGAGAGCTCTTGGTGGAAAAGAGCGTTGCGGGATTGTGCGAAATGGAGTACGAAGTCATTCGCGATTCTCAGGACAATTGCATTGTCATTTGCTCGATGGAAAACTTGGACCCAATGGGCATTCACACGGGCGAAAGCGTTGTAGTCGCGCCTGCGCAAACGCTAAGCGATGACGACCACCAAAAGCTTCGTTCTGCCTCAATTAAAATCGTCCGGGCGCTTGGGGTGGTTGGCGCTTGCAACGTCCAATTTGCCTTGAACCAAGAAAACGGGGGGTACTTCGTTATTGAAGTCAATCCCAGGACTTCCAGGTCTTCTGCTTTGGCTTCGAAAGCTACGGGTTATCCGATTGCCCGCATTGCCACGAAGTTGGCTTTAGGTTACGCTTTGACCGAGAGAGTGAACAAAATTACGGGCAAGAGCGCCATGTTCGAACCCGCCCTTGACTATGTGGTTTTGAAAGTGCCGAAGTGGCCTTTCGACAAGCTGGGAGCGGAGAACAAGATCGGCACGGGAATGCGTTCTACCGGGGAAACGATGGCTATCGGCAGGACTTTCGAGGAAGCTTACAACAAGGCGGTTCGTAGCGTGGAAAAGCGTTTTGAAAGGCAAGCGCTTTCGCTGGAGGAAATTGCAAAGCCTTCGGAATCGAGGTTTTTCGACTTGCAGGAGGCGCTGAACAGCTATCCGGTCGAGGAAGTAGCAAGAGCAACAAAAATCAACCCGTGGTTTTTGGAGAAGATCAAGAGCGTGGCTTCGACCGTCGAGAGCGTGAAGGCTTCCCTAGATGAAGTTACGCTGGAGAAAGCGAAGAAACAATCCCTTCCTGATTCTACCATAAGTAAGTTTTCTGGAAGGTCTACGGAAGTAGTGGAGTTTTTGAGGAAAAAACAGGGTTTGAACCCCGTTTTCAAGATGGTCGACACTTGCGCCGGCGAATTCCCCGCTTTGACGCCTTACTTCTACTCTACGTTCGAAAGCGAGACTGAAGTCGAGAGCAAGAGCCCCAAGAAGAAGGTAATAATCATCGGCTCGGGGCCCATTCGCATCGGGCAGGGGATTGAATTCGATTACTGCACTGTTCATGCTGTTCAGGCGTTGAAGGAAGAGGGTTTTGAAGCGATTATCATCAACAACAATCCCGAGACGGTTTCCACCGATTTCGACGTTTCCTCGCGCTTGTACTTCGAGCCTTTGACTTTGGAAGACGTTTTGAACGTCGTCAAGCAAGAAGGCGAGATTGAAGGAGTTGTAGTGCAGTTCGGCGGGCAGACGTCCATCAACCTGGCTTTGCCTTTGCACGAGAACGGCGTGAAGATCCTGGGCACGAGCGTGGACGGCATAGATACCGCGTCGGATCGCAAGAGATTCAAGAAACTCATGAAAGAGCTTCACATTCCGATTGTGGAAAGCGGCTTGGCGTTTAACGAACAAGAAGCGTTCGAAATAGCTTCCCACGTCGGCTATCCCCTGCTCATAAGGCCTTCTTACGTTCTGGGCGGGCGGGCGATGCACTTGGTGCACTCTCGCGAAGAGCTGAAGGACAAAATCGCCGAGGCGATAGACGTTTCGGAAGGGCATCCTTTGCTCTTAGACCACTTTCTGGAGGATGCGATTGAGTTGGATGTTGATTTGGTGGCTGACGGAACTCGCGTGTTTATAGCCGGCATTCTTGAGCAGTTGGACGAGGCGGGAATTCACTCTGGAGACAGCGCTTGCGTCATTCCCACCGTGAGCTTGAGCGAACACGCGAAAGCGAAAGTTGTCGATTATTCGAAGAAACTCGCGTTGGCCTTGCAAATCAAAGGGCTTTGCAACATTCAAATGGCCGTAAAGGGGGACGAAGTGTTCGTTCTCGAGGTTAATCCGCGCGCTTCCCGCACGGTTCCTTTCGTCAGCAAGGCGATAGGATTGCCTATAGCGAAGATCGCCGCCAAAATCCAGGCGGGAGTGATGACTCTCGAGGGGCTGCCTGAAATTGCTTCTCCAAAGTTTTACTGCGTGAAATACCCGGTGTTTCCGTTCAACCGCTTTCCTGAAGTTGACCCGGCTGTGGGCGCCGAAATGAAGTCAACCGGGGAAGTGATGGGAATAGGAAAGACTTTCGAGGAGGCGTTCGGAAAGGCTTTGCTTGCTGCCGGAATGAAGTTCGGAAGAAAGGTTTTCGTGGGCGATTGCGGAAAGTGGCACAAGTTGTTGGTCAATAAGTTTTTCGACGCCGGTTTTGATGTTTGCACTAACGCGGAGAAGGCGGAGGAGTTGCTGGAAAAGGGGAAATTGTCGTTTTTGGTTAGCTTCAACAACCCGCGGGAAGCCGGGCTGAGGAAACGCGCGATTGCAAAGAGGGTTCAGGTTGTTTTCGGGGCTTTCCAGGCGGTGAAGATTGCGGAATGCATGGGTGGTTTTAAGGACTTCGGGGTAATTTCTTTGAACGAAGTTTCTTTGAAGAGCGTACAGCACGGTGGGGCAGAATGAGCTTGAAGGGCAAGGACTTCATTACGGCTAGGGGCTTGTCGAAAAGCGATTGGGACGGGCTTTTCAAAACCACTGACGAGATGCTCTCTTCGTTGAAGAACGATGACCATCCGACTATTTTGAAGGGCAAGACTGCGATTTTGGTGTTTTTCAGCCCGTCTTTGCGGACTTATTCGTTCTTCATGTCCGCAATCAGGCGGCTGGGAGGGACTACCATAAGCTACGGGCATATAGTGTCGACCGACATTTTCCGGGACGAGACGCTTTTCCATGCAATGCACATTTTGAGCACGGTCGGGGACGTCATAGTCCTGCGGCACCCGAAGGACGGGAGTGCGGCGCTGGCTGCCGAAGCCGCTTCCGTGCCGGTAATCAACGCGGGAGACGGGAGCAACCAGCATCCTGGGACCGCTTTGGCTTACGCTTTCGAATTGTGGAAGAAAGACCGTTTGGACGGAAACTTCGCTTTCGTCGGGAACTTGAAGGACAGCAGGAACGTGCATTCCCTTCTTTACCTGCTTTCCAACTACGGCGCGACCGTAGACTTGGTTTCGACGGAAGACCAGAAAATCCCGGCGTTCATGCTGAACGAACTGAGGGACTCGATTACCGTGCGGGAGACGACTTCGTTCAACCCGCAGGGGAAAACGGTTGTTTACGCCACGAGAATGCAGTCGACAGTGCCCTCGGAACAGTTGCTTGCACTTCCAACGGACGTTGTGCTGTTGAGAAAAAGAAGGAGAGACGAGGAAGTCACCGACTACGCTTTGAACAGCATAGCCGCTAGAATGGCGATTTTCAAGGAAATACTGAAGGGTTGAAAGGAAAATGGCAGAGCAGGACAATCTGGAGTTTTTGAAGGCGAAGAAAATCGAGCGGGGAGTGGTTTTGGACCACGTTCCCGGCGGGAAGAGCTTCGTGGTGCTCAGGATCCTGGGGATTGACGAGAAATTCCCCGGTTCAGTCACGCTCTTGACGAACGTCCCGAGCACGAAGTTCGGCTTGAAGGACGTGATCAAGATAGAGGGAAGAGATTTGAACAAGCGGGACTTCGGTAAAATCGCGATCATATCCCCGTACATTACGGTGAACGTAATCCGCAATTTCAAGGTCGAGGAGAAATTCCGCGTTGCACTGCCGGACGTGATTGAAAACGTTGTGGACAAGTGCCCCAACGCGAATTGCGTGAGCAACGGCGAGAAGAAATTCAAGTTTCTCGTGGAAGAACGAGATCCCGTCAAGCTCAGGTGCGCTTACTGCGAGCAAGTGTTCAGCGAAAAACAACTGTTATAAAAAGTTCTTTACAAGTTTTCGTGAAGCCAAGCTTCCGCCTTTTCCGCGAAAACGAAACGCTTTTCGTCATCCCTGAATGCTTTCGGGTGCACCGTTCTCCGCATGCTCTCCCCGCGCTGGAACAAAACCTTGTGCTTGCAGTGCAATAATTCGTGGAACACGACGTACTGCACTACGAAAAACGGAACTTGCGGGGAGTCGAGAATCTTGTTTATAGTGATTGAATTGAAAGCGCCGTCGTGAAAACCCAGGATTCTCTTGCTTTTCTTTCCGCTCCAGCCGATCGAAGGCTTGCGTTCCTCCAGTTCCTCCAGCACGTACGGGTGGGTTGTGAACAGAACGTCTCTCACCGCAACCAAATCGTATTCCCTGCCCTTCCACTCCAAGCGTTTTTTCCTTCCGCGAATCATTCTCAGAGTGTCGTGAAAGCCGCTGGAACTCTCGCGGGTGGAAAACTCCTTGTAAGCGCGCGTGTAAGCGTTGTCCATTTTCCTTGAAAACAACCTTCCTAGCAAAACCAACCCCAACCCAACCAAAACTTCCCTTTCTGCGCTTTGAAAACCGTCGCTGACCCTAGCGATTATCTTTCCTTCCTTCAATTCCGCCTTTGCCTTCAGCCCGGCGTACTTCTTGAACTGCGCTTGCACGAAAAAACTTTTTCCCAGCATGGATTCGGCGGAGTAAAACGCTTCGGAAAGCCTGTCTGAAGAAATTTTTTCCATTTAGACCACGAAACGCGCTTGGATGCGCGCGAAAAACTTTTTTGCAAATGTTTATATACCGATTTCGGTTGATAAATAAAAATTTAAAAAACAAAGCGGGTGAATGACACATGGCAAAGAGACGCAGAAGACGCAAATAAGTTTGAGTTAAGGTTTTTTTCCATCTTTTTTATTTTTTCTTTTCTTTTTTTTCTCTTCGCTTTCAACCTCCCTGCTTTCGCTTTATTAACGGCTTTTTGCATAATAATTAAGAGGGCGTTGGGTGCGCGACTGTCGGTAGCTCTTTCTGCATTAAGGAGAGCGGCTGAGGAAGTTCCGCTCACCCGCCGTTCGAAAGAACGGCAGTAGGCACGCAAGTGCCCGCGTTTTACGCGCGAGTCCGGAATAGAAACGATACCGCGCCGCGAGCAGGATGAACGAAAAAGAGACGTTTCGCGGAAGGCGGGTGAAACGCGCCGGACGATAAGAGGTGCAAGTCCCGTGGCCGGACGCTTAGACGGATGTCGCGAGCAACAGAAAGCGGACTACGGCCCGACGCCCTTCTTTTTAATTTGCGCGCGATAATCAAACTATGGGCACGCAGGTTTCGAAAGAGTTTTTCCGCAAGGAATTCGCTAAAGACTATTCCAAGTACTACTCCGCGGAATTGTTCAAGCAAGAGGGTTTCGAAAGGAAAAACTGTTCCAAGTGCGGAAAGAGCTTTTGGACTGCCGGGGAAGGAGCTTCTTGCGGCGACAGTTCGCACGAGCCCTACTCGTTCTTCAAAAAAACGCCGGTGCGGGAAACTTATGCTGGCTTTTGGAGGAAGTATTCAGATTTCTGGAAGAAAAACGGGCATGATGTTATAGCGCGTTATCCCTTGCTTTCGAAATGGCGGGACGACTTGTTCTTCGTCATTGCGGACGTTGTTGATTTTCAAAGGCTTGAAGGGGGGAAAGTCGTTTTTGAATACCCTTCAAACCCCTTGATCGTCCCCCAGCCTTGCATGCGTTTTGTTGATATTGCAAACGTGGGCGTTACCGGACGGCATTTTAGCGGTTTCATGATGGCCGGGCAGAAATCCTTCAACTACCCGAAGGAAAAGAAAAGCTATTGGCTCGACGGCTGCCTTCGCTTGAATTACGATTTCCTCACGGGC
>JAZDIF010000005.1:0-16994 GCA_043805205.1 Microcaldota archaeon | reverse complement strand
TGCATTTCAAAAAACCTTTTTTGCAATCATACGACTATCGAGGCGATGGCGACCACTTTCGGAAACCTGTCCGCAATTTCCCTCGCCACGCAACCCTTGATTTCCGTTCCTTTCGGCAACCCCTGGTCGTCAATGAGAACGCAAGCATTATCCTCAAAGCGCACCCTCTGCTTTCCCCTCCTAATCTCGCGCTTTTGCCTGACGATCAAGGCCCTTTCCTTTTTCTTCAGCAGTTCCAGTTTTGACGCTTTCTAGACCGATACTATCACAACAGCTCCCACTCCCGCGCTCGGATACCTTCTCAGCCTTCCCTTCACCCTCAAAACGCCTATCACTTCGACGATTTTCGCCCCGCTGTTGTCGTCGCAAGCCATTCGCGTCCCGATGGTGATCCCGCGGGGTACTTTGGCTGGAAGCCCTAACATTGTTCAATCACTTCAGTTTCTTCAAAAACACGTGGCTCTTGGTTTTGGAAATTTTCCTGCATTCCCCGAACTCTATCCAATCCCCGTCCTTTACGCTCTCGCAGGGCGGAATGTGAACGTGAATCTTGCTTCTCCTCTTCTCAAGGCGTTCGAACTTGCTCACCCTCTTAACGAACGGGGAGGAAACTACTGCAGTGTATTTTGCCTTCGCGCTCACCACTTTTCCCCTTCCAACCATTCCCCTCACGCTGAGAGTGCCGTGCTTGGGGCAGTTTTTGTCAGTGCATGACGCCATTTTTCTTTCAACCTTTTTTTTCTTTCAACCGACGAGCTTTTTCTCGAGCCTCGCGAGTTTCTTGGTCCTGTCCTCGGGACGCGAAACCAGCAACTCCCCGTCGCCCCGAACGCCCGAAGACGGGAAGAAGAAAACGCATTCCTTCTTCGGAATCGTCTTGCGCCCTTTCTGCGTTAGGATGACGAACGTGTTTCTCGACTCGTCCACGATTTTTCCTTCAAGGCCTTGAACGCCTTTGCAACTGCTTTTTTCAACCCTCGCGTTCTCGCCGATCAACTCTCCGGCGAGAAACTCCAAACTCCCTTGCGAGAGTCCGGAGCGCGAAGTCCAGTGCTTTCGGCCCAAAGCGGAAGGACTGTGTTTCATAAGCGCTATTAATCGCGATTGCAAAAAACAAAAGCGACTTGTCAGGTAGATTATGAAAGACTAATATTGTCCTGAAGAGGCAATAAAAACCTTTTCAATCGAACCTTGCAGTCTTTATCACGTTTTTCGGGTAACCCAATTTCACCAAATACTCCACTACTTTTTCCAAATGCTGTCCCTGCACGATGACGAGCCCGTCTTTCGCAGTCCCGCCGCAGGCGAGCTTTCTCTTCAATTCCGTCGCTACCGAATGCAGCTCGCTTTCCTTCAAGCCCTCGACGACAGTCACGGGCTTTTTGAAGCGCTTGCGCGCCGTGTAAACCTTCAACTCGGCTTTCGTCTGTTTTTCAATCTCTTGAAAAACGCCCAGTTCCTTGGGCAGGCCGGTCAACGGGTCTATTTCCGAAACGATTGCAACCACTCTTTCAAAAATCTTATTTCTTTTCCCCCTTCAGGGTTAATAATGTTAGTATCCTCGCCCTAAAGCGCTTCGCTTCCCTGAAGCGCCCCGCGTTGGAAGGCCTTCCGGAGGACTTCATGGCGGATAATTCCGCCATTATTTCCCTCTGGGCTTCAGCGAGTTTTTCCTTCAACTCCGCAACCGAGAGTTTCTTCAATTCTTTCTTTCTCACAATCGCCATGTTCAAACACCGTTTCAGGCTCCCTGCTCGACCGCTTCCTTTCCGGCTTCTGCGGGAACAGCTTCCCCGGCAGCCTCGGCCGGAACGACTTCCTCAACAACCTCGACAGGAGCTTTCGCTTCCTTCTTCGCCTTCCTTTGCTCGGCTTCGGTCAGAATCACGCCCGGAGGAACAATCTTCACGTTTATTCCCACTGCGCCCGCGCTCAAGTATGTGGTGTACGTTCCCACGCGGACGAACTTCACCAAGTCGCCGCTTTTCTTCAAGTAACCCTTCCTCACAGTAAAAACTTTCGCCTTTCCGCCTTTCCCTACGACTTTCCCTGCAACGCGGATTTCCGCGCCGACAGCGCCCGCCTGCATTATTTCCTGCAGGGCGATTCTCATTATGGGCTTGACGTTCGGCTTGGACTCGATCCTCTTGCCTATCTTTTCGGCCATGAGCTTCGCGTCCAAAGCGGGCGCTTGCACTTCAATCACTTCAACCTGCGGGTTTTCGACCTTGAACTGGCGTTCCAAAGCGAAGCACACGTCCTTGATTGACTTTCCCCTTCTCCCAACGACGAAACCCGGCCTTCTAACGGAAACGGAAATCCTCGTGGCAATGGGAGTCTTCTGGATTTCAATGTTCGAAACCCCAGCTTTCTCCAGCTCGCGGTACAAAAAGCTCTTTATCTTCAAGTTGGCAACGGCTTTCGCCAAAAACAATTTCTTTTCAACCGCCAATCTAAACTACCTCCTTCTTCACTCCCGCTTTCGACTGTTCCGCCTTTGGCTCTTTGGCTTCCTTCTTTTGTTCAACCGGCGTGGCTTTCGCTTTTTCCTTCCCGCTCTTTTCACTCTTCACTTCCGCGACTACCAGCTCCGCCCAGCAAGTGACGAAGTTGCTCCACAACGACTGCTTTCCGTAACCCAACGTCCTCGAAGAGCCGAAAATCCGCCTGTAGCGCCTCAAAACGTTCTGTTTGTAAGATGCCGCGTGCTTGACGAAAAGCATGGTTTCGTCCAAACCGTTCTTCACCGCGTTTGCCTTCGCGTTCTCTATCATTTGCAATGCGATCTTGCATTCTTTCTTCGGATATCTCCCCTTTTTCCCGCCGAGCTCGCTTCTGTGCCCTATTTTCGTTGCGAACTTGTGGTAGGGAATGGCTTTCTTCATTGAAATCGCGTCGTTCAAAACCTCTTCTGCAAACCTCAACCGCAATCCCTTGATTGCCGAGAAAACCTGGCTCAAGTCCTTGTAACTGCAATTAACGTCGTGCAGCTGGGCTTTGCCCCACTTTTCCCCTTCTTTTTCTTGAACCGAGTATTTGAACAAACCCATTTTTACTTCAACTCTACGGTCTTGCTTCCCCTAGTCGCTCCAACTCCGGGACCGGAGTGCTTGACGAGCTTTATCGTAATCGCGTAATCGCCCAGCCTCCTGCCGAGCATGGAAGCGCTAGCTTTCACTTCCGTGAACAAGTGCCCGTTGTAAACCAAGAAAGTCTTCCCGACCATGTCCGGAGTGACGGGCATGTTGCGGAAGTGCGTTTTCATGGGCTTTTTCGAGAAATCGTGCTTCCTCAATTTTTCCAGGAACTTTTTCACTTGCGAGCCCATCCTCTTGAGGGTCCTCCTGGAATTCGAGGGAATGAGCCTCATGAACTCTTCCCAGCTCAGCTTCGGAACTTGTTCAACATCAATTCCTTTGTAAACGATTTTTCTAGCCATTCAAAAACCCCTGAAGCTATACTGTGCTCTTCCCCTTTCTCCTTCCGGTTCTCCTCGCGCCGATGTGCCCCGCCTTTCTTCCCGGCGGAGTCCCGTGAGAAACCATGGTCGGCTTTCCTCCCGTCTTTCCTCCGTACGGGTGGTCGTAAGCGCTCATCGCCCTTCCGCGAACGTGCGGGTAATAGCGGTTGAGGGCTTTCATCTTGAACCACTTATTTCCCGCTTTCAAAAACGGCTTTTCCAGCCTTCCTCCCCCGCTGGCCAATCCAACTGTGGCGAAGCAGTTGGGAGAGAGGACGCGCACTGCTTTCGACGGAAATTGCACTGAAACCAAACCCGTGTCTTCGTCTTCCGAAATCTTGGAGCACGAACTTCCCCCGGCGCGCGAAGTTTTCCCGCCGTCGCCAGGGCGCATTTCCACGTTGAAAACCGCGCTTCCGTCAGGAATGTTCGAAAGCTTCGTGACGCTTCCAAGCGTCGGCTTTGCGTCAGCCCCGATTTCAACAACCGCCCCGACCGCCAGCCCTTCCGCCGCGAGGTTGTAAAAGTGGGTTCCGTCCTGCAAAACGATTTTGGCAATAAGCACTTTCCTTATGGGGTCTCTTATGAATCCTTTCACTACGCCGGTGACGGTGGCTTTCGGCATTTCGTAAGTGATGTTTCCGAAAAATCTGTGCCCGGGGGATTTGAAAGCCGGGCTTCCCTTCCCGCGTTTTTGCTGTCTCAATCGAGTACCCATTCCAACACCATTCAGATTACTTTCAACTTCGCCGCTAACTCCAAAGCCACTCCGGCTTTAGTGAAGGAAACGAACGCCTTCTTCCTCCCCTGCGGAGTGTTCAAGAGGGTGACTTTCCTCACTTTCTGCCCGTACTCTTTCTCTACCTCTTCCTTCACTTGTTTTTTCGTGGCTTTCTTTTCCACGACGAACGTAAGCCTGTTGTGCTGCTCAATCCCGCCTACGGCTTTTTCCGAGCTCAATGCGAACAAGATTATTCCCATTTTCCTTCAACCGTTATCAAGCGTACAATCCTTGCGAGAGTTTTTCCAGCGAGCCTTTCGTCCAAACGCACAATCTCCCGCCGACTCCGCCGGGAGCCAGGAGATCCGCGTTGAGTTTTTCCACGCTCGCGCAATCCACTCCCGGAATGTTCCTCGCGGCTTTTTCGATTCCCGAGTCTTTCGCGAACACTATCAAAACCCCTTTCTTCTTCCTGTAACCGCCTTTCCTCAAGCCGGAAATCCCGCTTCTCTTCCGCCTGGATTCGGTTCTCGCCAATTCGCCTTCCAGTCCGATTGCTGAAAGGAATTTCTTCACTTGCGAGGTTTTCTTCAGGCTCTCCAGCGAATCTTCAGCAACAATGGGCAGGGAAGCGTTTTTCAAAACGTGCCCCCTTTGCGAAACGATTTTCGCGCTTGCAGTTGCAGCAATCGCGCTTCTCAAAGCCAGGTTTTTCTCCTTCCTGTTGATTTTCTCCACGAGAATCTTTTCCGGCTTCGGAGGGTGCGCCCTCCTTCCCTTGACCGCATGGGGAACTTGCAATACTCTTCCCAGCCTTCCGCCGGGAAGCTTTTCCCTCGGCAGGCGCGAGCGTCCGGTGTTGATAGTCTGTCGCCAAGCGTGCCTTCTTCCGAAGTATTCCGCCGAAGTCTGCATTCCCGCCATGGGGAAGTTTCCCTTCGGCTGCCAAGATAAAGAGCGGAACGCCCAGAAAGCCCGTTTAATCAAGTCGGGCCGGTAAGGTTCGTTGAACTGTGCAGGCAATTCCGCTTCGCCGTTCTGAGTCCCGTCCAGCTTGAAAACCTTAGCCTTCAATTTTCATCACTTGCTCCTATGCAACCAACTGCTTGACTTCAACCGCCTTTACAGGTTTCGCAATCAAATGCTTTCTCAAAAACACAAATCTCTTGGCCGGGCCCGGAACGCTGCCTTTCAACGCAATGAAAAACCCCTTTACCAAGCCGTAGTTGGAGAAAGGCGGAATGCCCTTCGCATCGTCTGAAATCTTTACAATCCTCTTCTTCCTGTCCGTGCGCTTGTGGAAGCCCATCTGCCCAGCGCGGGGAATCGTGTACATGACTTTCGCCTGCCTCTCCGGCCCGATGGAACCGCCGTGGCGTCGGGATTTGGTGGCTTTGCGGATGTTCAAAGAAACTCCGTAACGCTTTACAACTCCCTGCCAGCCTTTTCCTTTAGTAATAGCAATCGCATCAACGAACTCCCCGTCTTGGAAAACGTCTTTCGCGTTCAACTCCTTTCCAAACAAGGACAACGCTAATTCCGTTTGTTCTTTCGGGCTTCCGCCCAAAGCAACTTCGAAAACATCCGGGGTTTTCTTCAAACCGGTTTTCCACGGTTGCGTGCAGCACAACAACCTCGCTTCCGCAATCCTCCCCTCGAATTTTTTTACTTCCTCAGCCGCGTTCTTTTCCTTCTTGGCGGGGGTAATGGCGCGGGAAAGCTGCTTGGGATGGGTTTTAGAGTCGATTTCAGCCAGTGTTTTCAAGCCGTAAGGCGTTTTTTCCCAGAGAGAAATAGCGTAAACGAAAATGGAGGGAACTTCGAGAATGGTTATTGGCCAAACCACTTCCTGCCCTTTGAAAGGCGATTCGGCGTCTTCAACCACGAGAGCGTGTGTCATTCCCGCTTTGAAAGCTGGAAAGCCCTGCACTCCGCCTGAAGAACCCCAAGACCTTATCCTGGGAGTAATGCGGCTTGCCCTTCCCCTGTGCCAGTACGACCTGCTTCCTCGAGCCGGTCCTCTCTTACCCATCCATCAACAACCTTCTGTAAATGCAAAAACTCGTAAGCGTGAATTCAGCCAGTTTAAGCCCGCGCGGTTTTTTTCAATCGACCTGCACTCTCTTTGCGACGGGCGGGGTTTTCTTGAACAATACTTTCGAATCGCAGTACAGGCACCTTACGAACTCCAGGTCCTTGTACTCGAATTCCTTCCCGCACTTGGAACACACGAAAGTCATTTGCATTAAACCCTTTGCCTATTGAAAAATCAAACCGCAACCGGACTTTGCCGAAAACAAAGCCCGAACGGAGTCTAGAGCTTTTAAAAAAACTCCATTCACCAAAACGCCGGAAATAAAATTGAGCGCAACCGCCTTTTAAACCTTGTTTTTCACTTGCTTTCGAAAAAGTGCTGTTTCGAAACGGACTCGTCTTTGATTTCCTTCACGAGCTTCTTCGCATTCGCGGTCAATTCCAGAACCTGGTTTTCCAAGTCTTCCGCCTGCTTCCTGAAGCCGGCGATTTTCTTTGAATCAACGGCCGGCTTGCTCTTCAAAACCACCGCCTTCTGCACCTCGTCGATGAGAGTGCGTTCCCTCAAAGCCAGTTCTTCAAGGCCCAGCACCGTGTGGTTCAAGTCCAAGCTCAAGTAGAAAATCTTCTTGCTGATGTTCTCGCTGTAATACTGGTTCGTGCCGATGAACTGCACGAACTCATGAAGCGTCTGCAAAGCCTGCATCGACTGCCGGAGTATGGAAGGCGAATAGCCCAGCCTTATCAGTTCTTCAACGGTTTTTTCTTCCAAATCCCCGTGTTTTTCTTCAGCATCCAATTTCATTTTTTCCACCTTTCAAACAGAGCCTCCGATGGGATTTGAACCCACGACTTCGTGCTTACCATGCACGCACTCTGCCGCTGAGTTACGGAGGCAATCGAATTGAAAGAATTAAAGGTTAGGCGAATTAATATAAATTAGTCTGGGAATCAATCTTAATCTCTAACTTCGGTTTTCAAGTGATTAAGCATGGGCAAGTTTCCTATTGCAGACAAGGCGTTCACCAGCGTTCTGGTGTGCAAGAAGTGCAAGTCGCGCAACCCTCGCGGTGCGGATAAGTGCAGAAAATGCAATTACACCCACTTACGGCCAAAGCGCGCGAGAAAGAAGGAAGCCAAGGGCAAGTGAGCTTTTTTTGCTTTCTTCTCTGCGTTTTTTAATTTCCTCCAGCGTAGCTTATACTAATATAGTATGCAGGGGTGGCTGAGCCTGGAAAAAGCGGGGGACTTAAGATCCCCTCTCTTAGGAGTTCGAGAGTTCAAATCTCTCCCCCTGCACTAGTTTTTTGGGAGTAGCGCATTGGACGCTTTCTTTTAAAGATCGGCACTCGGGCGGAAGAAGTTGAAATAGGAAAACTAGCACCGGGCGTTCCCCGCGCGCCAGGAGTTTACGCACTTGTTCACCATTGCCGCATAAGCATAGGGCTTGTTGCCGTCTGAAGCGGGGGCGTAAATGGGAAGGATTTCCTCCGGGGTGTCTTTTCCTTTCGGAATGTAGAGTTTGGAGTTTTTTATATAGTAATACCAATGCGCTGCAGCGTCGCACCAAGAGTCGTAACCGCAAAACCGCGAATTAACGCGTTTTGTTGAAGAACAAAACTGCGAGCCTGGCGCGCTTTTCACTATGTTTCCGATCGCGTGGTGGGTTGAATAACCCTTAGCCCGTCCCATGCTTGATTCTTTCAGGAAAAAGCCGAGCATGAAAGCAACGTCTATATTGTATTCATAACTCAAGTCGAAGAAGCATTGTTCGCTTCCGGCAGCCGGAGATTTGTAAGAATCCAGGATCTTTCGTATTTGCTCTGGCGAAATCGACGGGGGGCCGACTATAGAGTTGGAAGTGCGCAGTACGGCGCTTTGTGGAAAGCTAATCCCGTCCCCGCCCACTTTCTTGCTTTCTTCAGACAGTTTCTTCAGGGGAACCGCGGTTTCCTCGTGAACCTCGCCAATCGTCTTTCCTCCGACGTCTTTAACCGTTTCTTTTTCCGCTTGCGGCTGGGTTGGTTTTGTTGAATCTTCGCCTTGAGAAGTTTGTTCTCCGGCAGGAGTGGTTGAATCTGATTGGGTTTGGGTGTCTTTCTGCAAGTCCAAGCTTTCCCCGAAAAACAACACTGCAGAGTCTGATGGGATTTGCGAAGCGAGCGGGATTGCCGAAGAATAAAGCGAGAGCGTTAAGCAAACAAAGGCGAAAAGAGCAACTAATTTGAAAGCTTGGTTTTTCATCAAGAATTCTTTCTGCAAAAGTGGTTTTTGTTCCTTTTGCTTCAGCAGGCTACGCGTTTTGCCGCGTAAAGCCTCGTGGAGTAATAGCCGGACAAAGAGCTTACTTTAACGCCTGTTTTCTTTCCCGACGCGTGCACGAACTTTCCGTCGCCGGCGTAAATGCCGACGTGGTACATGTAACTGCCGCCGTCTTTGGAAAAGAAAAGCAAGTCTCCCGGAAGCAGGCTGTCTTTGGAAACGCGCTGTTGCAAAAACTTGTACTGGTCGGTTGCTCCCATCCTGTACGGAAAAACTTTCCCGAGAACCTTCGTTGCAACTGCGTGAACAAAGCCCGAACAATCTGCTCCGGTGGAAAGGCTCTCTCCTCCCCACACGTAGTGAAGCCCGATGTGCTTCATTGCCTCGTCAACTATCTTCTGCCCGTTGGGACACGCGGAGGGCTTTGAAGGAACAGAGTATTTCACGGTCTCTTCCGCCGGGTCTACCCTTTCCGAAGGTTTTGAGAATCCGTCCGGAATTTTGGACGAAGGGGTTACTCGATATCCCGCGTTTTTCATTTCGTCGAGGATCTTCTTGTCCGAAAGCTGCTCGCCGGAGTAGAAAGAGTCTTCGTGAATGTACTGCGAAGCTTGTTCGAAAGGAAGTCCGGACAAAAACTTTCCCTCTTCAACCGCAACGCTCTTGCCGATTAAAAGCAACGCCGAGTCCGAAGGGGCAGTGACGGAAAACGCGAATTGGGGCAGCAGAAAGAACAGCGCCAGCGCGAGCATGATTTTGCTTTCAAGCATGAAGAAAAAACGCAGGGGAGGATTTTATGCGTTATGGTTTTTTGAGGAACGAGAGGAAGGCAGTATGCACCAGCCCAACGTTTTTCGGGCGCGTGCCTTTCTCTCGCACGAGCCACTCGCGAACTATGCTTTCGAGCGTAATGCAGTGTTCGAAACCGTTCTTTCCCCCCTCGCGAACGAAAGCGTTCACTTGCTCCGCATTGGGAAGAAAGCCGACGCACAATCCCTTGCTTCTCAATGCGGCAAAGGCTTTCTCCAAAAGCAAGTGCGAATCCCCGCAGTCCAAAGCAATGCAATCCAAATCCTTTTCGTCAAACCCTTCAATCGCATCTTTCAGCTTGAACTCCACGCGTTTTTCGAAACCCGCTTTCTCCACGTTCTTTCTTGCAATAGAAAGAAACTCTTCCCTGCGTTCGTA
The DNA here is from genome assembly GCA_043805205.1 of Microcaldota archaeon. Taxonomy (GTDB): domain Archaea; phylum Micrarchaeota; class Micrarchaeia; order Norongarragalinales; family Norongarragalinaceae; genus UBA10210. The sequence continues at coordinate 7,329 of JAZDIF010000005.1, read as the reverse complement.
AGAATAAACTTTTCCTTTTTCCCCTACTACGTTCGCCAAATACAGCGTGAGCCACCCGCTCCCGCTTCCCGCTTCTGCAACTTCATCTCCCTCACCTATGCCGGCAAAGCCAAGAAGCAAGCCCGCGTCTTTAGGAAGGACGACTTGCGGGCCTCTTTTGAATTTCTTTCGCCATTCGAAAAACGGAATCAAATGTTTTCACCTTTTTGCGTAAAGCCTCGGGGGAGAGTTGGACTCCCGACCTCCTGTTTACAAGACAGGCGCTCTACCACTGAGCTACCGAGGCATACAAGGAAAAAATTGTTTTCCGGAAAATAAAAAGAAACGCTACAGGCGTCGTCTTGTCCTGACTGCGATAACGCCCACCAGTATCATGGCCATCATGAGAGAGAACCACAAGGCTTGCGAAGGCCATGAGGGCAGAGAGAGCGTGGGGCGTCTTTCGAAACCACTGTCGTCGGTTTCGGGAGGCAGGACGAACGGGTTTTCCGCCGGAATTCCGCGCGTTCCCTCGGCCGTTCCCACGAAGCCCATTCCTTGGGTTGCGAACCGCGGGTCCATCGGAATGTCCTGGCCGTTATATACTGTAATCGCGCCTGTTGAGGGATTGAAAGTGAATATTCCGCCGGGCCCTTTGGCGGCTTCGAGAACCCCCTCGTCTTTCAAACCAGCCCCGTTGACGTTGATTATTGGTTGTCCTTGGTCGTTCAAGCCGGGGCGTATTGTAATGTCCCCCTTGTCCGTCGGGAATATTACTCCTCCAGCCCCATCTGACTTTGGCTTTCCGGTAATGTCGAACTCCTGCACTTCGCCGGTCTTCTTGTCAATCCTCTTGAGTTTCCCGTCGTCCGTAAAGTAGTAAATCGCGTCGGGAGTTTCCAAAACCTGCATTCCTCCATTTCCTCCCTGCGAGTCCTGCTGTATTTTGTCGAGAGCTTGCTGGAGTTTTTCGGCAACGTCTTCGAAACCCGGCTTTCCTTTCACATCCAGGTTAATCACTGGAATTGGCGCTTGGCCCGGAATGTCGGTTTTTATTTCCGAAGGAGTTCCGTCAACGCCGCCTATAGCCTGCGCGTCTGCTTCACCCAAAACGTAAACGAAAACGTACAACCTCTTCGCGACGGGGTCGTACTCGATTTTTCCCTTTTCCGCAATTATCGTCCTGAGAACGCCTATGTTCTCCTGCCCGCCCGGCGAAGTCAAAACGACGCTCGCGTTTCCCAAAACCGCCATGCTCGTTCCGGCTGCGCTCGAACCCAAGCCGGCGTTTGCAGCAGTCTGCTCCAGCGTGGGAGCACGCGTTTCAATCCCGACTTGACCCGCCAGCGAAGTGCGCGTGAAGCTTATTGAATTGCCCAAGAAAGAAGCGGTTCCGAATTCGGTATCGACGCTAGTTATTTTCCCGAAAACAGATTCCAAGTTAGTCCCGTCGAAATTATTCTCGCCTACGAGTTTCTTTAATTCCCTGTCCAAGCAATCGCCCGCCGGGCACGTCTTGTCGACTAGTGAAGCGCTGCCTGCGGTGGTTATGGTAATGAAGGGCTTGGGACCGCAGTTGAGCTGCGTGGTGATGACTTTGTTGGGCACGATCATGCGGGCCAATTCTTGAGAGCGGAGAATGCTGGCCGCACGCAATTTCCAGTAGAAATCGTTGAAGTCGAAAGCAACGCTCCCGTCCTTGTTGATTTTCTTGATCCCTCCTTTGGAAATGCTTATCACCCCGCCGTCGCTCGTCGGGTGGTTTTCCTCGAGGATGCATCCGGAACCGTTCAACTGGTCGAACAGGCCGGTCGGCATCATCCACGCGGATTTTTCCACGTGCACGAAGAAAACCGAGCTCGGCTGGATGAAACCATTCTGGTCGGTCATTTGAGTGCGGAAGTTCAAGAGCTCCTGGTATTTCGCAAGCTTGTCGGCAGCGCTTTCCTCCGCTCCGGTCAGCCCTTTGATTGCCGACTGGATTACGTCGGTAACTTCCGTAACCCTGCTTTGTGCGGTTCCGTTCTCCTTCGGCTCTTGTTCCCTCAAACGCTGGTAAGCGAGAATCTTGTACTGCTGGTCTTGGCACAAGGAAGTGTATTCTATCGCGAGTGAATTGGCTTGGAATTGGTATGCTGTTGCGGCGGTGTTTCCCATTTCCAAAACGCTTGCGAGGACTATCAACCATATTCCTGCGGTTCCTGCGACCAGCGTTCCGGCAGCGAAGTTGGCCGTGAACTGCCCTGCAATCGAAATGTAGCTCAGCCATACGGAGCCGATAAACTTGCTCTTAAACTCGTTCAGCTCTTTCGGGTCGCATTTTTCACCCGCTTTCGCCGGCGCTTCCCCCAAAACCCAGGAAGTTCCGAGCAGCGCAGCGCCGATGCCCAGGACGTTGGAATAACCGAAAGCCCTTGTGGAGATTAAATATGGAACTGCCAGTTTTGCAACGGTAGTCGCAATGTCCGCCTTTCCGCGCTGGTGAATCACCGCGCCGGGAAACGCATTGTTCGTTTTTATTTGCAAGCTCGTCACGTCGTCGGTCTTGGGCCTGAAGTTGCTCGTGTCTTCGAAATTGACCGACAGCGACGGGCCCGCCCAGTCGGTTTGAATCTTCCAAATTCCGTTAGTCTGGTCGATTGAAGTGTAGGACTGGGAAGCGTAGTTTTGGGACTCGTCCGGAATGTTGATTATGCGCACCAAGCCCGCTTCGAAAGCTTTCGGCGGCAAGCCCAGGCTGCCGCTGGAGTAGATTCCAATCTGCTCCAAAAGCTTTGCGATGTTCCACGGGCTGGAAGCCTTCTTGAAATTTTTCGCAACGGTCTTGTCTGCATACAATTTTACGTACCTATCTCCCGTTCCGGACATTTGCATCAAAAGGCGGTCGTTGATTTCGTAAAGCAAGCGCGCACTCGCAAGCCAGCCCATTCCGAAAGCGATGCTCACCCCCTGCCGTCCCACCAACTCCGCGCCGAGAATTCCTGAAGAACGCTTGAAGTCAACGTACTTGCCAAGCTGGTCGCTGGCGGTCACCAAATTCTGTCTTGCTCCGGCCACTTCGGTTGTCAAAGCCGCTGGAGCTGTTCCGACGGGATAGTGCTGGAATTGCGCCGTCAGGGAATCAACTCTCTGCCTCAAGTCGTCCCTCCTGAGTTTCACCCTCTCTATCAATTCCCCGGCTTGCTGCTTTGAGGTGAATGCAGCCACTCCCCCGAGCAGGGAAACGTAAAAGTCTATCCTGTTTACAGTGGAAGTCACCCTGATCCACTCTTCGTAAAACGACGGAATCAAAACGTTCCCCCCGCCGTTCAAACTCAAAAGCGCTATAGTCTGAGTGCCGGTAAAATGCTGGTTTACCGGGTCGTTAGGCTCCAGCGGGTCTTCCTTTTCCAAAGGCGCGAACAAGTCTTTGTTCGCGAGAGTGGCGTTTGACGCGGCTCCGAAAGTCACGTCGTAATTCAAATTGGCCATGTACGAAACCCTGCCTTTGATCTTGCCGGTCAAAAGGCACGAGTCGGGCCGCAATGCAACTGCAGCCATCAACTGGGCGCACGAAACTTCCCGCCCTGGATTTCCAGGCAGGGTGATTTTGTTTCCGGCACAACCGAAAATGTCCTCCTCCGGAAGTGCTTCCTTCTCTTGTTTTTCCGCCTGCTCGGCAAAAATCCCTCCCAATTGCTTGAGCGCTTCGGTAACCCTGTTCTCCGCCGTCTTGCCTTGTTTTCTTGCGATGGCCTGCGCTTGGGCGTAAGTGACGAGGGTGTTTTGGGCGGTTTCCTTCACGTCGTCCTTCTCGGAATCGAAATCGGAAACGTACTTTTCAACCAACTCCTTCTCCGGAACGCCGGTGATGGATGAAAGGGACGCGAGGGAAATTTTTTGTTCCAACGGGCTCAGCAGGGAACCTGCCGCGGGGTTGATGGGCGCATCCGGGTCTATCGGATTGACCGCCGGGTTGTTTTGGGCGGCAAGCGCGCTGTCCAAGGGCAAGTCAGTCAATTCCTCAATCGGCTTTCCGAGAGTGTTGTCCCACAGGGTTTGCCTGTCCGCGTCGCTAATCCCGCTTACGGTGCACGATTGCGAGGAAAATTCTTTCGGATAGGAAATGGATGAAGTGGGCGAAGGAGTTGGAGAAGGGGTAGGTTGGGAGCCGTCTTTCGCAGTAGGGGAGGGAGAAGGAGTATTTTGCTCTGGATTTGTGGTAGGAGTGGGCGTCGGGGCTGCGTAAGCGTATGGCGCGAAGAGTTCGGCGAACAAAAAGAGCATGATGAGGACTGAAAAGGGTTTTTGGATTGACTCCAGGGCGGGAAAGGGGTTTTGCTGTCGCATGAAAGAATAATGCCTCTCGGCTTTTTAAAACGCTTTTTTTAAAAGCGGGATTTGACTAATGCAAAGTATGGTTTCGCTGGCTGCGGTCGTTTACTACCTGTTCCTCCTCGTCGGAGGGGTGGGGTTCGGCTACTTCATACTCCGCCTGACGAATCCCGACGTGCGGTTGTACGGAGCGAACGAAAAGCTCGGCGCTTCCGCAGTTTACGGGTTCGTTTTGTTCTCAATCGCGTTCGTGCTGGACTTTCTCGTTTCGGGGGAAGCTTTTTTCTACGCGACCGGCTTCCTTCCAGCAACGATTTTCGTCACTTTGCTTTTTTCCATCTTCGCCTTGAAAGTCAAGAACATGTTTTTCAATCCCGAGTTTCTCGTAGTCGGAGTGCCGGTTCCCGCCGCTCCAAAGCCCATGCTGGAGTTCACGCAGGCTTTTGAAAAACCGGAAAAAACGGAAAAGGAAGAAGTGAAGGAAAACCACGCGTTGAAGGAAATAACCTCCGTTCAAGCGAAAGCCCCTTCCGAAACCGCAATTCCGGAGGTTGAATTCCATCCTTATTTCCCGCCGGCCGTTCAAGAGCAAAAGCCGGTTGAAGTTGCGGAGGAAAGAAAACACCGCAAGAGTTTTACGGAATTCGTCGACGGGGTCAAGCAGGGTTTGGGCTTGAAAAAGACGGAGGTTGAAGCGAGCGAAGTCACAGTAGAACAGGTTACGGCGCACGAGCCCTTGCCTGCGAAGGAAATCGCGGAAGCGGTTTGGGAGAAAGAAGGAGTGGAGAAAATCGGAATGCCCGAAGTCGAGGAGAATGCCGAGGAGAAAGCGCGTTTGCTGAAGAAAATCAAGGAAACCGAGCTGGAGGATTTCGCGAGGGAAATAGTGGGGGAGAAGAAGTCCGAGGGTTTCCACAGGCGTTACCAAGCCAGGCAGGAGGAAGATAGGACGAAGATGGAAGCGAGGCGGAAGGAAAAGGGGCCTCAGCCTGCTGAAGTGGAGTTTCAAAGCATGGTTGAGGAAGTGTATACACAATTACAAGTAAGCAAGAAACGCGCGGAAGTGAGCGAGAAACTAAAGCTCTCGCCTCCGCCCGCCGAGGAGAAAGTCGAACAGCAGATTTTGGAGCAAAGGCCTTCGGAAGAAAAGAAGCCCGGAGAGGCCGAGGCGTTGTTCCAGCAGCCCAAGAGCGTTTTCGAACAGCTTGACGTTTTAAGCACGACTACCCAAAGAACGCAAAAGCAGGAGAGCGACGTGAAGTTCGTGAAGCTTCCCGCGAACGGGGCGGGATGCCCGCGGTGCCACTCGAACAATTCCAAAATCGTTTTCTGCCCGTACTGCGGGAGCGGAATGTGCGCCAATTGCTCGCCGATGATCAAGCCCACGGAAGGCGGTTTTGAGTACACGTGCCCCAAGTGCGGGGAAGGCGTTTTCGTGAAAAAACAAGCGTCGTGAAACTTTCAGCCGGACGCACTGCTCCAAATGCAGATTCTCGTCTTGTACTTTACGAATTGCGAGTCCAACTGCCCTTCTTCGTTAGTAGTGGAGTACAACACTTGGAACGGAGAGGAAACCGTAAGAACATCCAACCCAGCTTCCCTCACTCCCTTGCAGCCGGGAGTCGTTCCCGTCGTGCTCAAGCCGAGGCTTTTCGAATTCGTTATTTCGCCTCCTTCCACGGGAACGAAATCGCCATCTTGGGCGTCAGCCGGGTTTTCCAAACTCAGCACTTCAAAGTAATAAGTATAGCCGGCGAAAGCGAAGGGCTTCATCAATTCCTTCATCGCGCAACGCATTGCCGTTTTTCCCGGCACTACGGCCGCATTTTCATCCAGCCCGAACTTGTCGTCCAGCTTCGGAAGCACTGACTCCCCCGGAAGCCCCGACCCTGGATTCGAGTCTCCCAAATCCCTTTTCAGCAAGTCCGTAACCCTCAGAGTTCCAGGATAGTCTTTCAGCTGCGAACAGTCCAAATCCGAGTAAACGTCAATCCCTCCCGGGCCTATGTTCTGCAGGGTTGAAGCGTCCACGTGGTACGCGGCTTTCGAAACGCTTTGCATGTAATTCAAGACGTAGGAACTGCGCAGCACGGAGTCCTGGTCGTTCCCCCACGTTCCGATGAAGTTGAAAATCAACGCTGCGGAAAAAGAAGTTACGAGCAGCAGGATTATCGCGTCCGAAATCGCAGCCTGGCTTCTTTTCTTTTTCAATCTTTTCACTTCCATGTTATCACGTTTACCACGCCCAGCCCGCTCGTGAAACTGTCATAGTTCGGGCAAGGGACTGCGACTGGAAAGCTCAGGAGAATGCTTTGCTTCGGCTGTTCGAACAAGCCCGTTCCGGTAGTTTCCACTTCTTCGGAGTTCGAACAATAAAACCAAGTTTCTCCTGCAACGAGGGACGTGTCCAAGTAAAACGGGCTTGCTTTTTCCCCGTTTCCGTAAGGGTTCAAGTCCGGGTCGCTGCTCGTGAAGTCCACGGGAATCCCGTCGCAAAAGCGCTTGAGCGTAATTAGATAACGCACTTTCAGCGAAGCTGCTCGGGCTTCGATTTTTTCCGTGCAAATTTTCTCCAGCTCCGCGTCGGAAAGGAATCCTTTTTCCGTAACCAAGTAAGACAGCGAAACCGCGCCCTCGCGCGTTTCCAGCGCGCTCGCCTTCTCCGAAATCACTTGGTTTGCATAAATCACGGTCCCGCCGAAAAGCAGTACCGCAAAGACTATGGGGAAAATGCTCGGAATGTCGTCCCCCAAAGGACCGATGAAGCCTTTGCTTTTCAAGTGAAACCGCATTTTTCTGTCAACTCGTCGCTCTCGACTTCAAAATGAAAGTTCAAGCACGAATCCGGGTGAACGCTTGTTGCCGGAGGAAGGTAACCGCAGTTTTGCATGTAGAGGAAAGCCTGCCCGGCGAAGGTTTTTTGCTTGCACTTCAAAACCACCAGGAAGGAAGTGCGGTCTTTCTGGTTGGAAGGAGTGAGGTAAAGCAGCGGGTAGGATTGCAAATTGAAAAACTCGGTTTTGAGGTGGTCCGACG
>JAZDIF010000004.1:0-4652 GCA_043805205.1 Microcaldota archaeon | reverse complement strand
GACCGTGGACAGGATGAAAAGGGTTTGGAAGAGGCTCGATAAGCTTAAGGTTGGAGATAAGCTTGCAGTCACGCCGGGCTTTCCGTGCACTATTACCGCTCCGGTTGATACGGGCTGGACCGCTTTACTCAGGCATTTCGGTCCAAAATCTAAGGCTAAAATTCCTTCAAAGCTGAATGCGGAAACGGCTGGCCTGCTCGGCTATGTTTTGGGCGACGGGTGGGTTGACAAGTATGCCGTTTCTTTCGACGTCAATTCCGAAGAACAGGATTTGGTTCTATTGTTATGCGGAATAGCAGAAAGAAATTTCGGCATCACGCCTTCGATTCAAATTAGCAAAAGGAAAGGGAAAAAACCGATTACGGTTGTGGAACTGAACAACGTCGGCGTTGCTTCCAACCTTCAGTTTCTAAGGAAAAAACGAGTTCCGGATTTGGTTTTCAGGTCTGGAAACAAAGTTGCAGCCGAATTCCTGTCGTGGTTGTTCGAAGCGGACGGTTGCGTTTTTTCAAAAGGAAGGGGAAAGCGGGCAGTGCAGTTGAAGTCTTCGGAGATGGAACTGCTCAGGGACGTGCAAATGCTTTTGCTTCGCTTCGGGATACACTCGCGCATAGTTTCAAACAACTTGACGATTAGGCGGGCGGAAGCCATATCAAAATTTTCGAAGTTCATCGGCTTTAAGTCCGTGAAGAAAAAAACGAGAATGGCCGAACTGGTGGGCGCGTGCGAAAAACTGCCGCACAAGTTCGGAAGACAGTGGACTGAACGAATCGTTTCCGTAAAGCCGGCCGGTTTTGCGGACGTATTTGATATAGAAGTTCCGGAGGGGAATAGGTTTATCGCCAACGGAGTTGTTTCGCACAATACGGGAAAATCCCAATTGCTAAAATACACCGAAATGCTCGCTCCCAAATGCATTTACGTTGCCGGAAGGGGTGCGAGCGGAGTGGGCTTGACCGCTTCGGCCGAAAAGGACAAGGCGGGCGAAGGGTGGGTTTTGAAGGCGGGAGCTTTGGTTCTCGCGAGCGGGGGGCTTGTTGCGATTGACGAGTTTGACAAGATGGATGTGCAGGACAGGGCGAATATTCACGAGGCGCTCGAACAGCAGCAGATTAGCATTGCTAAAGCTGGAATCGTCACGCGCTTCAAGGCGAAGACTTCAGTCTTGGCGGCTGCAAACCCGAAGTTCGGGCGTTTCGATTCCAACCAAACGGTTCCAGAGCAGTTTGACATTCCCCCGACGTTGTTGTCGCGTTTCGACTTGATTTTTCCCATCCAGGACATTATTGAAGAGGGGGAGGACAGGAAGACTGCAGTGCACATTCTTCAGGGTTTGACGTACGCGAGCAAAAAAAAGGCGGGCGTTGCCGACTTGGAGGACATAAAACCGCCGTTGTCGAACGACTTGCTGAGAAAGTACATCGCTTTCGCGCGGAGGAATTGTGTTCCCCAGCTTTCGGAAGAGGCGAGGGATAGGATAAAAGAATATTATTTGGATTTGCGCAACTTGGGGAAAACGACGAAATCCTACCCGATTACGGCGAGGGATTTGGAGGGTTTGGTGAGGTTGGCGGAAGCCGCTGCGAAAATGAGGTTGAGCAATACCGTGGAATTGCAGGATGCGGAACTCGCGATTAGCTTGAAGGACTTCGTGCTGAGGATGGTGTTCCGCGACAAGACTACGGGGCAGTTCGACGTGGACATTATTGCGACCGGAATTTCGAAGGTGAAGCGCGACAGGATTTTCACTATCCTCAACATAGTCGGAGAATTGGAAAAAGAGTTCGACTTGGTTTCGTTTGCCGAGGTTTTGAAGCAAGCGGCGGTTCACGGCTTGAGCGAGCAGGACGCGGTGAAAATCCTGCAGGAACTGACTTCCAAGGGAGACTTGTATACCCCCAAGGCGGGTTTCGTGAAAAAAGCCCACAAGCAGTACGGCTGAGCAAAGCAAGTAAAGCGTTTTAAACGGCTTTTCGTTCATTCTTCTCAACGGTGGGGTGAGAGCGTTGTCTTCAGCGAAAACGTTGGCTTTGCTTCCAGTTCTTCTTGCGGTTTTGATTGCCGGTTGCGTTGGGCAAACCCCGTCGGCAACACCTTCCGCAACTTCAACCCCAACTCCACTACCTACAGTGATTGCAAGCCCCACTTCGGGAATAACCGTTGAGATTCCTTCGCCCGAACCGGAGGAAAAGAATTACTCGAAGGAGGAAGTGGTTTCCGGGTACTTGACTGCGTTGGCCGGCGGGAATTTCGAAAAGGCGTACTCGTTCGTTTCAAGGGAGTTCAAGCGGGAAGACCCGGCTGCAGCATCTGCGGAGTCTTTTTCCGAAAGGGTTTCTTCCGACTACCCGCCGGGTTTTGTTTTCCAGAACGTGAGCGTGGTTCGTGAAAACCCGCGGGAGGTTTTGGCTTGGGTGCTGAAGCCGAATGCGACGCGTTTTGAAGAACGGGGTTTCGTTCTTTCTTTCGAAAGCGGTTTTTGGAAAATCCGAGTTCCTTTCGCAACTCCCGGAAAGTATTACAACGACAAGACTTCGTTCGTTTTCAACACCGTCGAGTTGAGCAGGTTTTTCGAAAGGGCGTTCAACGATTTTCTCTCGACCCTCGACCCGGCAGTGAAGAACAAACCGCTTGAATTCGGGTTGTTCGACATGCAGAACAAGGTTTACTACGTGTCGGAAGACATAGTCATAATTTCTTCAAGCGCGGAGCGGTCGTTGATTCACAGCGTTTTCGACTTTACGCTCGGGCCTTCTTTCGTAGTGCAGGGCTTCGGCTCGGAATCGCAATTGGGCGACAGGCCGTTCGTTTTCGAGTTCACGCAGGGAAGCAGGTCGAACGGCGGGAACGGCGGTTTCTTCTGCTACCGCAATTCCAGGAATTACTTCGCTTCGCTCAAGATGGATTCCGGGATGGCAAACTTTTACTCTAACGAGACTAACCCCCTGCGTCCCGTTCTTGACGCTTTGAGCAAAGCGTGCCCGCCTTGAGGTTGTGGTGAAAATGGCGGATAGAACCGGGTTGCTTTTTCTTCTCTTGTTTTCCTTCGCTTTCGCGCTCGTGCTGGGGCTGTTCGTGGGCTCGCACTTCGTCGCGCAAAAGCTTTCCATCGTGGAGGATTCGGCGAGCGTGGCGAACGTCGGGTTTTTCTTCCTCTACATTATCTTCGCAACCGCCTTGCTCCTCGTGGTTTTGCATTACTACAAGGGGAAGAACCTGTTTTTCTACGCCGAGCTCCTGCTCGAGCTTTCGGCGCTCCAGATTTTCCTCTCGATTTTCACGAGCGAGTTTAATTCCTTCGCCATTGCGTTAGCACTCGTGGTTTTCAGGGTGTTGGCTCCTGCTTTGAAACAGCCGCTTTTGCTCGCCGCTTCGGTGGTGGTGGGAGCTTTACTGGGGAGTTCTTTTGACTTCATTCCCGCGATGGTTCTGGGCTTTTTGCTCGCCGCGTACGACTACTTCGCGGTTTTCAAAAGCAAGCACATGGTGGTCCTGGCGAAGGAACTGCAGAAAAGGCAGGCGGCTTTCGCAATACAATTTTCTTCCGGGCGAGGGAGTGCGAAAGCCGGGGGGAAAACGCCCGCCAAGGGCGAGAGCATTCTGCTTGGAACGGGCGATTTCGTCATTCCAATAATGCTTAGCGTTTCCGTTTTGAAAACCAGCGTTGCGTTAGCGATGCTCACCGCCTTCGGCGCGGTCGTCGGGTTGAGCGTGCTTTTGTTCGTGATGCAGAAGACGCGCGGTTACTACCCTGCGCTTCCGCCGATAGTCTTGTTCTCAGCGTTGTCCTACTTCGCCGGGCTGCTGTTTTTTTCCTGATTTTCCTTTTTTCCGCCCGACAGTTTTTTTCTCGCTATCACTACTGCAGCTATGAGCATTTCAACTGCTATAACCACGTACAGCATAGTGTAGTCGGCAGCGCTTGCCGCGACTACAGTCGGCTGTGCTATTGCTTTCACTCCTTCGGTGAACTCTGAACTTCCCACTATCCTGTCCATTGTGTAAGAAAATTCCTTGCTTTGCCCTGGGGAAAGCAGTTGGATGAACCATGTTGCCTTCCTTCCCTTGATAGAAACGGGTTGCTGGGAGAAAACCGCGTTTCCATCCGGAAGGTTTTCCTCTATCCGGATGCTTGAAACCGGCGAGTTGCCGATGTTCGTGACTGTTAGGGTTATGACTGAATAGAATCTCGTGATTACGCGTTCGTCCTGAAGCTCTTGTTTTGAGAAAGTCTGGATTACGCGCTTGGTTTGGATTGTGCTTTCGGCGCCGGGAGAGCACACTGGAGTTTGGTTGGCATTTTCGGGAGCCTGGACTTCCCCGGATGGTGTCTGTTCACCCGGCGGGACGGTGGGTTCTGTCGTGGGCGCTACCGTGGGTTCTACGGTCGGGCTTGGAGTTGCCGTGGGAGTGGGAGTCGGGCATCCTCCGGACGGGCAGCCGGGACCTCCTGGGCCCGGAGGACCGCAGTCGGCGCTGCACGAGTTGGGGCTTTCTCCGCTAGCGCAAATGCCGTCCCCGCAGAATCCCACTGCGAAGGAACTGTAGTGAGCCGCGGCGAAGGAAAACATTTGGGGTGCCGGCTTCCAGTTGGGTGCCGTGCTAACGCTGTCGGGGCAAGATCGACAGCGCGTCGTGGCGGGACAGAGTGG
>JAZDIF010000003.1:0-8035 GCA_043805205.1 Microcaldota archaeon | reverse complement strand
CGCCGGTTTCAGAAGGGAAGGTTCCCCTACTGACTATAGACGTTTGGGAACATGGTTATTACTTAAAATATCAAAATAGACGAGCGGACTACGTTAAAGCTTGGTGGAACGTCGTAAACTGGACGTTCGTGGAAGAACTTTACAGGAAAAGCCTGTAAAAAAGAAAAAAGTTCAGCTGAAAAGGATTTTCAAGTACAGCCACGGCGATGTGAATTCTTTTCTCGCTGTTTCATTCGAAAGCGTCGAGGCAATCAAGTCTTTCGCATGCTGGTTTTTCGCGGCTTTCCTCACCACCCAGTTGAGAACCGGGCGGATGCTACCCAACCTCTGCATTCGGTAGCTGTTGACAAGCTCGTGGTCAATCTCCTCGTGCAAAGTCTTTTCGTATTCGGAAAGGGTTTTTTCCGAAAAGTCGTTCTTAAGAAAAGCGTTGTGAATCGCCTTCGCGGCAAGCTTTCCGGAAGCCATTGCGTTTCCAATCCCCTCTCCCGTGAAAGGGTCTATCAACGAGGCTGCGTCCCCCACAAGCACGAATCCGTTCCCGTGGTTTTTCTTTCTCTTCGAGCCGAAAGGCAAATTCCAAGCCTTGATGTCGGAAACCAGCTCCGCGTGCGCAAACCTCTCCTTGAACAGCGGGTTGATCTTGATTTCGTTCAGCATCCAGTCTTTCAAGTTGATTTTCTTTTTCTTGAAGTCCTTAGTCAAAAGCCCGGCTCCCACGTTCGCCAAGCCGTTGTCCAACGGGAAAATCCAGAAGTAACCCGGGATTATTGACTCCACGAAGTGCAGTTCGATGTTCTTCGTCATTCCGGTTACGCCCTTGTAGTAACCGCGCACTGCCACGCAATGGTGGTTTTGTTCAACCTTGCCGAAGCCCAGCCTGTTCGCCACTACGGAAGTGGCCCCGTCCGCCCCTACTACGACTTTCGCGCGGAATTCCCTGTCCTTTCCTTCCTTCAAAGCCCGTCCTTTCACGCCCACTACGAAGCCGTCTTCCATTATGACGTCGGTAACGGCGAATTCCTCGAGAGTCGTGGCGTGCTTCTTGGCGTTTTCGAAAAGCAGGTTGTCGTAAACCAATCTCCTAGAGCAATAACCCACGTTTTGGTCCGTCCTGAAGGGAATTTCAATGACATACCCTTCGGGCGAGGAGAAAGTCACGCCGTAAATCTTCGAGTGGTCCACGCCCTCAACGCTTTCAAGCAAGCCCATTTCCCTCAAGACGCCCATGCTCTTTCCGCTAATGGCGTCCCCGCAAGTCTTGTCGCGCGGGAACTTCGCCTTGTCGAGAAGCAATACCTTGTGCCCCATTTGCCCTAGGAAAGTCGCGCAGGTGGAGCCGCCGGGCCCTCCTCCCGCCACTATAACGTCAAACTCTTCTTGGTTTCCTTCACGTTGAAATTCAGTCATGCCAGCAGACCTCTGTAAACCTTTTTTTGAAAACAGCACACTGCAATAGTTCGGTAATAAAGAGGTAAAGAAGGGAATAAAAAACGTTTTGTTAAACCCCTTTTTCCCACCATTCTTCCCTCTTTCTGCGTACCAGGAACTTGGCGTAAGCCATTCCCACGAACAAGCCTCCCAAGTGCGCCGCCGAAGCGATGCCGCTGGACGTATTAAAAGTGCCTAGGAACTCGAAGGCGATCCAGAACAACGCGGCGTTGCGCATGGTGGTGGGAAAGAAGAAAATCAGCACCGGCAGGTTGGGGGTGAGTATTGCAAGCGCTCCGAGAATCCCGTAAATAGCCCCGCTTGCTCCCAGTGCAGGCAAGGGAGGGGTTATTCCGACCATTACGAACAAGAGGTAGAAAACGCTTCCGGCTATTCCCGCTGCGAAGAACAGTTCCAGGAACTTCCTCGAGCCCACCCTTTGTTCCAGGTAAGGCCCGAACATGAGCAAGGCGAAGCCGTTGAAGAACAAGTGCGCGAAACCGCCGTGCAGGAATATTGCGGTGACGAAGCCCCACGGCTGGGTGGACAGTACGGTCGCAGGGTTGAACCAGAACAACGGCGTAACCCAGGAGAAAAACAACTGGAGGAGGAATACTACCGCCAGGAAAGCGAGGATTGCGACAGAGTACATAGCCTAAGCGCCTTTTTTTCGGAAAAAAGAAAAAAGAAGAGGTGGTTAAAAAACGTTGGGAACGCTAGAGGGAATGCTTCTTTCCTTTCGCGAACGTCTTTCCGCATTCTCCGCACTTGAAGCCTTTCACCAGCGGCTTTCCGTGCCTGGGGCAGTCTGAAGCGCCGCAGGTTTTGCCCGAGGCGGACGTAATGCCGTTGCATCCTCCAATGCAAACGAATCCGTCAGTTCTTTTCATTACCGCACCACCTTCGCGAGTTTAATGGGAATACGAGAAAACGGAGAGGGAAATTTAAGCGTATTCTTTAACCAAAGCAAACAAGGATGGAGTAGAGTGGGGGGAAAGAAAAAAAGAAAAAAAGAAAAAAAGAAAAAACCGTGAAGGAAAACTTACATGAAGAGCAGGTACAATCCGCCCAGCAACGCTATTACCGTTACCAGCCAACTGAGAATATCCGCACTCAATCCTACGTTCAGCTTGCCCAACAACCAGGCGATGCCCAAAAGCAGGAAAATCGCTCCAATCGTCTTCTTATCGTCTCCAGCCACTCAAACCACCCCTCCTTTCAAACCTTGGTTTTGAAACTAATCACCAGACTCGGCATTTAAAACTTACGGTTTGCCGTTGACGCTATCGTCAAAAAACGTTTTTCTCCTCGCGTCCAACGGGGAAGCACCGAAGCCCAGCACCGCAACGCTCAAGAACGAAAAACGTTAAAACGAGGGCTTTTAAACCACTTCGTGAAGATTATTTTAGTAAAAAAAACCCGCATCCGGGGTAAAAGAGTAGCGAGTGGAATTAGGAGAGAGATTTTCTTTTTCTGCCGTGTTTGCCTTTACCTAAGAGCGGGTAGTGCGGTTTGAAACCGCAAGGTGAAAAGAGAAAATGAATGAATACGGAGACGACAACAGCAACCAGTCCGACGACTCGCAAGGCGGGAGCGGCGGCGGTAGTTTCGGCGGCAGGGGCCGCTTTGGAGAAAGGAAAATGAGCCAAGCAACTTGCTCGGACTGCGGGCAGGCGTGCGAAGTTCCCTTCGAACCCTCGGCGGGAAGACCCGTGTACTGCAGGGACTGCTTCCAAAAGCACAGGAAGCCGAGAAGGTACTAGAAAGCCTTTTTTGAAAAAAAGAAGAGGGCGCTCGCGCGCTCTTTTCTTCCTATTTTTTTTCCTATTAATTTTACACTAAGCTGTTTTTGCTTACGTACTTGAAAGCCGAGTAAGCGGCGTTCACTCCCTCCGCCACTCCAGTAATAGCCTGCTTGAACTCGGAATCAACCACGTCGCCGGCTGCGAACACGCCCGGAACGTTCGTTTCGGAATTCCGGTTTATTTTGATTTCCCCCCGTTCGTTCAACTCCACGCCTAGGCTTTTAGCAAGGTCGTTGAGCGGAACGTGCCCTATGGCCCCGAAAACCCCTTCTACGCTTAGTTCCTTCTTTCCTTCGAACGGCTTGTCCAAAACTATGCTCTTCACGAACTTTTCCCCCTTGATTTCAACCACGTTCGTGTTCGGAACTAGAAAGATGTTTTTCGTTTGCGAAACGAGCTTTTCGTTCACCGGCTCGGGGCGCATTTTCCCCCCTCGGAATATGATGAAAACTTTTTTAGCGTGCTTCGCGAGGAAGAGCGATTCTTTCGCCGCGCTGTCGCTCCCGCCTATGACCGCCACGTCCTTTCCTTTGAACAAAGGCCCGTCGCACAGCGAGCAATAGCTCACTCCCTTGTTTTCGTATTCTTTCCCACCGTTCATGGGGAGTTTTCTCCACTTGGAGCCCGTCGCAATAACGATTGTTTTTGAATCGTAGGTTCCTTCTTCGGTCTTTATTTGAAAGCCGTTTTTTCCTTTCGTTATTTCCAGCGCCCTCTCTTCCTTCAAGGCGATGTCGTAGTCCAAAGCGTGGTCGCGCAGTTTCTCCGCCAATTCCATGCCCGTTAAGTGTTTGAAGCCGGGGTAGTTTTCAACCACGTCCGTGAGCGTTATTACCCCGCCGACGGCCAGTTCTGTTTCCGAATTGGAGCCGAACACTATTGTTTTCAAAGCAAGGCGGCCGGCGTACATGCCCGTAGCCAGTCCGGTCACTCCGGCGCCTATCACTGCAACGTCGTAAACTTCTTGCATGAAAAACTACCTTTCTTGAATTAAGCACTGAAACTTAAATAAAACGAGGTTTGAAGGCATAAACTTTAGCGTCAGACCGTCCGCTTTGGGAAACGGGCTTTGATCAGCCGGCAATTTTTACAACGACGTGGATTACTGCGGAAGCGGCATTGTCATTGGTTATGATTATGCCGCCGTTTTTGTCCAGCGTGCATTTCTCGTCATAAGTATAAACGCTGGAAGCGGCACAGAACGAATAGGCGTTATAGTCGAGACCCTGCAACGCATCGCGGAAGGCTTGTTTTGAGGGCACTATGTTTATGTTTACGGACAGGCTTGATGAAACAATATAATGAATCGTTTCAGAAGTGGACAGGCTCGCTGCGTCACCGCCGTAATACCATAGGCTGTCCGACTCCAGGGTTACGGTTTTATCCAGCAGGGTTTGTTCGCCTTGGCTTGCTGCGACGCACTTGTCGCCGGAAGCAGAATAACCGTCGGGACAGCCGCAGAGGTCGGCCTTTTCTTCCACGTCGCGAGTGGACGGGTTGCACCACCACGGCTGGTACTGCGAACATTTTTCAAGCCCTATTTTTTCCAGCCCCGCGTCCTTCCAATCTATGCGGCAGACTGAAGGCACGGTCAAATCAAGGCTGCGCCAGTTGTTCTTCGGCAAGTCACCGAAAAGTTTTATGCTATACGCAAAACCAATCCCTTGGGATTTCGCTTCCTCGGGAGGCCCGAAAGAGTTTATGCCCAACAGGTTTCCGGTCTTAAGGCTGAACAGCCCGCCGCCGCTGTTCCCGTGGTTGATCGGCGCGCTCGTTTGAATGACTTCCGTCTTGTACCCGGTTTCCGATGTTATGTACCGAACGGCGGAAACGATGCCCGTCGTAACCGTATTTTCCAATCCTAACGGAGAACCGACTGCAACGACCTTCTCCCCAGTTTTCGGGGTGTATTGGTAATCAATAAGGGCCACGGGTGCGGTCACTTTCGTAATGGTGACGTAAGCTAGGTCTATGTCGTCGTAAGGCGGAATCAGGATTTCCGACGGGTAATAGGTCCTGCCGTCCGTCATGGAAACAATTTGGTTCGGAGCGCCGCTGCCGTCCTCATCCGGGTCTACAACATGCCGGTTGGTCAGAATCCAAGTTTCAGTATCGTCGCCGCCGATTATCACGCCCGAGCCCAGTCCGACGTCGTTTTTTATCGTGATCGTACCCGCCAACGCGTTTTCTATTACCGTCTCTTCCGAAGGAGGTCCTGAGGACAAAGCCAAGCCTATCGTTAAAAGAAAAGCTAATCCCACGAGAATCAGGATTATTCTATGCTTTTTACCCAGAACTACGAGGGAATTCACAAAATTCGCATTTTGCGGCTTTTGAAGTTCGGGCATTATTCAGGATAAATATTTTATCACTAATAAAAGCTTTGCTTTGACGATTGTAGAAACGGACGGCTTAAGACAATGGGGTAAAGCCGCGCAATCGGGAAGACCCGGGGGGGGAATTATATTTAAAAGTCGGCTCTCTAATTCAGGCATGCGCAAAATCGCCGCATTCGCGTTGCTTGCCTTTGCGTTTCTCTTTCTCGGCTGCCTCTCTCCCGAGCCGGAGCAAGATACTGGCGTCAGCGGCACGCCGCAAGACGAGGGAGGGAAAACTGTTCTTGCAGCAATAGTATATTTCAAAGGCCCCGTGGAAGGGGCTGATGTGAGCGTTTACAGTTTGAATGCTAACGGAAGCATTAACGAGCGTCTCGCAGGGCCTCTTCAAACCGACGAGGATGGTGAAGCGTATTTTGAAATCATCCAGCCTACAGGACGCTTTCTCGTGGAAAGCGTTGGAGGCGCGTATTACGAAGATGCCGGCCGGCCGGCAAGCGAGGCTTACGCCGGAAAACCCGTCGTGCAATCTATCAGCTTACCGGGCGGTTATTCCATGCGCTCATTCGTGCCGGCTGGAAATGACGTGGTGATCATAACTCCATTCACCGAAATGGCGGCCTCGCTGGCACAGCATTCCATTCGCAAAGGCACCGCTCTTGACGCGGCCGCTCGCGCAGCCAACACTGCAGTGAGCCAGCAGTATCGCCAGGATAGTGTAATTAGGGTCGTGCCCTCTGCAGCCTACGATCCCTCGGCAATAGCCATTTCAATCAGGGAAGGCCGCGAGTACGGACTGCTTCTTGCGGGAATGGTGGAAGAAGCGCGGGCGATGAACGTCGAACCCGCCCAACTGGCGGTCGCATTGGCAGAAGACTGGTCGGACGGCAAGCTGGACGGCAAGCAAGACGGCAAGCCGATAAACCTCGAAACCGAGTCCGGCAGTCCGATTGCGCTTTCAGCTTCAGCAAACTTGGCAGGATTGCAGGCGGGCATAAACGCGTTTTTAGCTAGTCCGGTTGACGCGACTCAAATCAAGCAGTTTCCAATATCATCCGCCCAAGTTTCCACCGACCCGTCGTTTTACATTGACACGAATACGCTGCCCGCGTGGATAGACGGCCAGCCGGGTTCTTTCGCCTTGACCGCAGTGGGCGGAAAGCCCGCTTACTCATGGGCGCTGAAGAAAGGATCGAGCATGCCTCCGGGCTTCAGCTTGAGTCCGAACGGCACGATAAGCGGAACCGGAAGTCTTCAAAATTCCGTTGGAAGCATTTCACCGCCCTTCACGGTAGTGGTTTCAGACTCTTCAAAACCGCCGAAATCGCGCGAGATGGAATTGCGCATTGAAATCATTCCCGAGCCTCCGCAGCTCGAGGTGGAGGACGTGGAATGCGAAGTAGGCAGGGAGTGCAACGTGCAGATTGCTTCCAACGTGATTGGAGGCACGCCGCCCTACCACTTCGCGGGCTACTCTTCGGATAAAGGCCGTTATCCGCTTGACTTGATGTTGTGGACTGACGGGACGCTCCGGGGAACGCCTTCCGCTGCGGGAACTTTCGCCATTCAAGCGTGCGTAGTGGACTTGATCGGGTGGGAGGACTGTCAAGACGTGAGCATTCACGTCGGCGGGACTCCGACAACGTGCTCGGGAGACCGGCCCCAATACATGAATTGCGGCGGCAACGAGATGTGCTGTCACCAGGGATATGACAAATGCTGCAACGCCGACGGCATAATCATGCCGAGCGATTCGTCTGACGCTCAAGTGTGCTGCAAGGCAGTGCAACAGCCCACGGTGCAATCGGGCGGCGGTGAAATTTCTTGCGAGCCCGGCCACTATGCGGTTTACTGCGGCGGATGGAGATGTTGCTTGAACGGATGGGTCTGCGTCGGCGGCGGACGATGTGCACCCGGCTGACGGCTGATCCGATATGGGAAAAATTCTGTTCATCGCTGCAATAGCATTCCTTTTTCTGGCAGCAAACGCTTCAGCCGACGGCGGGATAGTTCCGGTTTCCCCCTACGCGCAGGTTTTCGCGCCCGAGCAGAAAGCCGCGGTTTTTTGGGACGGAACTACGGAGAGGATGATTCTCTCGACGAAAATAACTTCAAACGATTCAACCGGCATGGCGTGGGTTATTCCAATCCAGAGCAGCTCCCAGCCCGAAGTGAAGCCTTCCGACACCTCCATTTTTTTCAAGCTGGGAAACTTGTTCGGAGAAGAAATAATTTACGATAGGACTTACGGCGGTTTCGGAGCCGGCGTGGCAAGCGGCGGGAAAGGCGTTGAAGTGCTGCAAACCATCCAAGTAGATGTTTACAATTCCACGGTCTTGAAGGCGACGGATGCTGGCGCATTGCTCGATTGGCTGGACGGCAACGGCTTCAGCTTTCCGGAAAGCAAGAAAAGCGTTTTGGACTATTACGTCGGGAAAGGTAATTATTATTTCATCGCGAACA
>JAZDIF010000002.1:0-3343 GCA_043805205.1 Microcaldota archaeon | reverse complement strand
TACGGGCTGGGTTTCGAACGAGTTTTAGCGCCGTTGGTAAAAGCAATCCGGCGCGGGGTTTTTCCGTTCATAGGCGACGGGAAAACGCGTTTTCCGGTCGTTCACGTTGACGATTTGGTTCAAGCGATCTTGCTGGCTTTGGAAAAAAAAGAGGCGGTCGGAGAAGCGTTCAACATCAGCGCCGACGCTTGGACGCAGAGGGAGTGGCTGGAAGCAATGTCTGAAGACTTGGGAGTCTCGCCTCCGAAATTCTCTATTCCCGTTTGGCTGGCGAATTTCGCTGCAGGCTTGTACGAGTTTAAAACAAAACTCTTCGGCGGAAGCAAGACGATTTCGCGCGAGAACGTGCGCAGGCTCACGGTGGACAGGGTTTTTTCAACCAAGAAAGCCGAAAAAGTGTTGGGTTGGAAACAGAAGGTGAACACGCGTGAAGGTTTGAGCGAAGTCATCGCTTCGATTCTTGCAGACGGAAAAAAATAAAAAGAAATAAAAACGGTTTTTCAGTCAAGGAAAGAGCCGTTGAGGAAAAAGCCTGAACAAACCGAAACCCCTTTTATCCCGCCAAAAGAAATTCTACTCATGCCAGCACAATCAGAAGAGCAGAAAGTGATTTTGGACTCGAGTTCGTTCAAAGCCCTAGCCAGCGAAACGCGTGTTTTGATTCTTAAGGAACTCGACAAGAAGCGTTCCACTGCAAGCGAGTTGGCGAAAGCCTTGGGAATTTCAGTACAAGCGGCAAGCGAGCACTTGGAAAACCTTCGAGTGGCGGGTTTGGTGGAAAGGGCTGACGAGGGGAGGAAGTGGGTTTACTTCCAATTGACTGAAAAAGGGAAAACCGTAGTGCATCCGGAAAGCGGAAAGAGGCTTTGGGTTTTGCTTTCGCTATTCATACTCGTTGCGGCAGGAGCCGGATTCCTAATACTTCAAGGAAGCTTCTTCGGAACCACTGCGGCGTTGCAGGATTCGGCTCCGGCCGGGGCTTTTGCGGTTGAAGACTCTGCGGAAAGAGCGGCTTTGACAGCGCCGGCTGGAGAAGCAGCGCCCAAACTGATGGCTGCCCTTCCGGCGAACGAAACCAACGCTACAAACTCTTCGGTTTCCTGAAATCAAGCTTTTATTCCACCTCCGTTTTTTTCTTTACATGATTGAATTGTTGCTAGTCCTTGCAGTATCGCTGTTCGTCCTAGCCCGGGCTTCCGAGCTGGTAGTAGACAATTCGCTCGTTTTAGCCAATTACTTCAAGCTGAGCGAGCTGGTGGTGGGATTCCTTCTAGTCAGCGTAGCAACCTCCCTCCCTGAATTGTCCATAGCCATAACTTCACTGTTCGAACACGCCGGTTCGGTTTCAGCCGGAAACGTTTTGGGAGCGAACGTGGCGGACGTGACGATGGTGCTCGGCGCTGCTTTAGTGGCGTCCTCCTTCAAAATCTCGAAGAACGACCTTTGGAAGTCCGCAAACCTCCTCGTTTTGGCCGCGCTGGCGCCGTTCCTCCTGATATTCTTTCCGGGCTTTTGGACGTCAATCCTGCTTCTGGCAGTATTCCTCGCCTATTCAATCCTCGCGTTAAGGCAAAAGTCGGAAAAAACGCATTCGGACGTTTCCAAACGCAACGCGTTGTTCGCAGTTTTCTTTTTCGCCTTCGGAGTGCTCCTGCTTTTGGTTTCAGCTGACTTCGTGGTGAAAAACGCCGTTGCGCTCGCCTCGCTCATGGGAGTTTCCAGCGTGATAATCGGCGCTACCATAGTTTCCATCGGCACCACCCTTCCCGAATTGACCGTAAGCCTGCAGGCGGTGAGAAAAAGCAACTACCACCTGGCGATCGGAAACGCGGTGGGCTCGACGGTAGTAAATTCGACTTTGATTCTCGGCGTCGCTTCGTTCGGCAGTTTGAACTTGAACCAGAACTTTACGGTATTGGCGGTGTTGTTCCTTGTAGTTGCAGGGTTGGTTTCCGCCATCCTTCACTCCACCCGCTTGGACAAGATTAAAGGCTGGGTTTTGATTGCCTTGTACGTTGCTTTTCTCGCGCTAACGATGGTTTTGGAAGCGGTGGGGTAGTTGGGAAGGAAAATAGCCGTTTTGGGAGGGAGTTTCAACCCGCCCCACTACGGGCATTTGCTCGTAGCGAAGGAAGTTTTGAAGCACTTCGACTGCGATGAAGTTTGGCTCATGCCTTGCTTCAAGCAAGCCGAAGAAAAGCCGATAATCCGAGCCACGCACAGGCTCGCCATGACGCGCTTGGCCGTTGAATTTCTTCACAACCCGAGAATCAAGGCGAGCGATTTTGAAGTGCGGTTTTTGAAAAGGAAAAACTATACCGCGGATACGGTGAAATTATTGAAAAAACGCTTTCCGAAAGACGAGTTCGTTTGGGTTTTCGGCTCGGAATTGGTGGGGGAATTCCTGCACTGGGGAAAGTGGAGAGAACTGCGAAAACTGCTTCCGCTCGTAATTTACCCGCGTCCGGGCTTCAAAAAACCTTCGCAAAAGTTTTTGGACTCGCTTAAAGCAAAATTGGTTTTCATGCCTTCGCGCGTGAGGAAATCCGGAATTTCTTCAACCGCCGTGCGGAGCCTCTTGCTAAAGCGGGACGCGCGCGTTGAAAAACTCGTTCCGCCGGCGGTGTTGTCTTTCGTGCGCAAGAAAAAACTTTACGGGTGGAGATAATGGAACGGTTGAAGTTCGTCGCCGGAGAGCCGGCTGCCGTATTGGGAAAAAGCCTCGTGATTTCCGACTCTCACGTCGGCGCGGAGTTGGAACTGCAGGCGAAGGGAATTGAAATTTCCAACTTCGAGAGAGAAGCGAGGCGGTTGAACGCCTTGCTGAAGAAAACCAAGTGCAAGAGAATAATCGTGCTGGGGGATTTCAAGCACGATTTCTACGGGTTCAGGAACAAGGAATTGTGGATTTTGAGGAAATTCCTGCGGTTGTTGGACTGCAAGGACGTTACGGTAATCAAGGGAAACCACGATTCGCAGTTGGAAGAGTTCAAGGAAGTGAACGTTGTCGATTCGAAAGGAATGCTGCTTGAGGAAAAACGGGTGAAGTATGGCTTGTTCCACGGGCACGCTTTTCCATCCCGGGAAATAGTGGAAAAAGCGGACGTTTTTCTCTTGGGAAACGCTCACCCGCTCGTGGAAATCAAGGAGGGGGAGAATTTTTCCTACTCCACGCCGGTCTGGCTCGTCGGGAAAACGAAAGCCAACAAGAAAACCGGCTTGAAGGCGGGCAGAAAATGGGTTTTGTTCCCGGCTTTCAGTTCGCTGGCTGGAGGGATTGCGGTAAACCGTAAGAAGAACTTGGGAGCTTTTTTGAAGGAGGAGAACGTTGATTTGCCTAACA
>JAZDIF010000001.1:0-8555 GCA_043805205.1 Microcaldota archaeon | reverse complement strand
GCTGGTGGTTGTAGATGGAAGAACCGAAGGAATTCAAGACTCTGGACGACTTGCAGTGCGACGGAAAGACGGTGCTCGTTCGCGTGGATATCAACGCTCCGTACAACGTGCAAACCGGGAAGATAGAAGATAACGAGCGTTTTGTAGTGCACGCCGTCACGGTAAAAGAATTGGCGAAGAAAAACGCGAAAGTCGTCATTCTAGCCCACCAGGGCGGGGCGGGAGATGAAGACTTCACCACTCTCGAACAGCACGCGGAAATCCTTTCGGGGCACTTAAGGAAGAAAGTAAAATACGTGAGCGACACCGTGGGGCTTGCCGCCCAGAATGAAATCAAGAAGCTCAAGCCCGGAAAAATAATCCTTTTGGAAAACACGCGTTTTCTCGCCGAAGAGACTCTCGACAAGAACTTCGAGAAAACGATTTTCGTGAAAACCCTCGCGCCCTTGTGCGATTTTTTCGTGAACGACGCTTTCAGCGCCGCCCACCGGGCGCAAACGAGCATGGTGGGGTTCCCCAAACTCCTGCCTTCTTACGCCGGCAGGGTGATGGAGCGCGAGTACACGAGCATCGCCAAGGTTTTGAAGAACATCCAGCGCCCGAGCGTGTACATTCTCGGAGGCGCGAAGCCCGACGACGTTTTCAAGCTCATGAAGTACGCCTTGGAGAACAATACTGTCGACCACATTCTCACCAG
This sequence comes from Microcaldota archaeon, assembly GCA_043805205.1. GTDB lineage: Archaea > Micrarchaeota > Micrarchaeia > Norongarragalinales > Norongarragalinaceae > UBA10210. The sequence goes on along the minus strand of JAZDIF010000001.1, from coordinate 7,858 downwards.
CGGCGTGATAGGAGAATTATGCTTGATAGCAAAGGGAAACGACTTGGGCATGAAGCGCGATTGGCTGAAGGAAAAAGGCTTTGACTCTTTGCTTCCGGAAGTTGAAAAGCTCGTGAAAAACCACGATGCGAAGATCGAAACGCCCACGGACTTTGCTTTCGTCGACAACGACGGAATCCGCGTTGAAATCCCAGTACAGCAAATCGGAAAAGTTGCAAAACCGGTTTTCGACGTGGGAAGCGCGACTGCAAAACGCTACGGGGACTACGTAAAGCAGGCGAAAACGGTTTACGTGAAAGGGCCTCTCGGAAAGTTTGAAGAACTGCAGTTCGAGCTCGGCACGAAAATAGTCTTCCAAGCGCTGGAGAAAACCAAAGCCTTTACTCTGATGGGCGGAGGGCATACGCTCACGGCTTTGGACAAGTTCGGCATTCCCAAGAAGAAAATCTCGCACATTTCCATTGCCGGCGGGGCTTTGCTGGAAATGCTCCAGGGCAAGCCGCTGCCAGCTGTGGAAGCTTTAAAGTCCAGCTCCGCTTGATTTAAACCGGTTGGCAAATGGCAATAGTTAACGGAAAGCTTACGAACGAGTTTTCGTGGAGCGTTTCGGGCGACAAGCTGTTTTCCGAATGCAAGAGAAAGTACTATTACGACCGGTACGGCTCGTGGGAAGGCTGGGCGCGCGGAACCGGCTCGCTCAAAGCCAAGGAACTCTACTTGCTTAAGAAACTCAGCTTGAAAGACCAGTGGGTCGGAGCGAGGGTTCACGACATCATCAAAATGGTTTTGGAGAAAACCAAGCGCGGGAAAGCAGTTTCCCTCGTGGAAGCGGAAAACTACCTCGAAGGGCTGATGAAACTCGACTTCCAGCAGTCGAGGGAAAACTTGTATTTGAAAAACCCGAAGCTTTACGTGCGTTTTTTCGAGCACGAGTACGGAATTCCGCTTGAGGAAAAAGACGCTATTGCATCAACCGACTTCGGAAAGCACTGCCTGAAAAACTTTTTCGAAAGCGAAATTTTCGCCCAGCTGAAGCAAGTGAGGACTTCAGACTGGCTTGGTTTGGACGACGAGAAACCCAGCGGGTTTGCGTTCGAAGGAAGCAAAATATTCGTCAAGCTCGACGCGGCGGTAAGACAAGAAAACAGGATAACGATTTTCGACTGGAAGACCAACCGCAAGCCCGACGTGGACTACTCCATCCAGCTTGCGTGCTATCTGCTTTACGCCACGAGAACGTGGAAGGCTTCAGCGTCCAACGTGGATGTTTTCGAAGTGAACCTCGCGCAGGAACGGGCGGTGGTGAAAAAACACCCGGGCCTGGTCGCGGGAACAGACTGGATCCAGGAGTACATGCGCAAAAGCATCAGCGCGATGAAAAGCCTGTTGAAAAACGCCGAGAAAAACGAAGCCGAAGAGAGGGACTACCCCCAGATTAATGAATTGCGCTATTGCTCGAGATGCAAGTTCCTGCGTGTTTGCAAGCCCGACGTTCTTCCCGACGGAAAAGTACGCGGCTAGCCTTTTAGGGGATAGAAAACCGGGGAAAATGGGGGAAAAAAACGCGGATTCACGGTTATAAAAAGTCGAGTGGGGTTTTTGCAGAGAAAAACCCCATGAAAAAAGATCTTACTTGCGTCTGCGTCTCTTCTTTGCCACAATATTCACCCCGTTTGGTTGAACGAACTATATTTTTTGTGAGTGCATTAAACAAAAATCGTATTTAAACATTTGCTACGCTGACGGAAAAAATCCGGAACGCAAAAATACTGGAAAGAAAAAATGAAAAACGGGGAAAAAAACTTCAGCAGCACGAACAGCCGTGCTTTTTCATTCCGCGGCCTTTGCTTTTCGACGTTTTCTTGGCTTTCACTGCAAACGCACCTCCTCAATCTGATTGCATTACGCAGTTTTCGTTAAAAATCTTTTTGCGGAACGATTTCAGCTTACAACCACTTGGAATTGCGTGCGGTTTTCCGCCGAAGCGGGGTCCCACGGTCTCGCGTACTCCATCAAAACCGTCACCACGCCGGGTTTTACCGCTTTGAACCGGTATTCAAAATCGCTTCCAGCTCCCAAAACAGAGCCGTTTCCGCAAGCAAGGCATTTGGAGCCCACGTATTCTAAAGTGTAGTTGTTGTCCATGGAAACCTGCCAGTCGAAGCCCGTGCTCGGGTTGGAAAACAAATTTATTTTAAACTCCTGCCCGACTGTCAACTCCAACGGACCAGAAAGCAATTGGGAAGTTTTGTTCATCGTGCATTTTCCGCCCGCATCCGGGTAAGAACCGTCAAGCTTGCACTCGAAAGCGCTCGGGCACTGGAACGCGGCTATGCCTCCGCAAAACATTCCCTCGAACTCGAACGCTTTCAGCAGCTCCCCGTTGTTGAAAACCTTGATTCTTTTCAATGGAAAGGACACTAGAGCGAAGTCCAGCGTTACAGAGAAAGTCCTCGACTCCAAAACTTCAATGCACACTACACCCGGAGGCTGGGCGTGCTTGAAGTGCACTTGCACCTCTCCCTCGGTGGAAGTCCAGTTCCTGTAGGCGGTTGATTCAGAGCAGGGGGTTCCTGCGAACATGCTTGCGGTCAGCGTGAAAGAATCCGGAGTCAAAACCGTAAGAAAAGCGTCACCCGGCTGCAATTGCGAGTTGTTCAGCCGCTCTATTTCAAGCGGGGTTGCGTGAGGTTCGGCAGTGGGTTCCGGCGAAGGAGAGGGAATTGCGCTTGGGGAAGGTAAAACTGTTGGGAATACAGTAGGACTGGCGGTCGGACTCGGCTGTGGCGTTGTTTGAACGCAGCCCGCCAGCATTGCTCCGAAAAGCAAAAGCGCTCCAAAGAAAAACTTGCTCGAATTGTTCAATGCGACCACCCGTTGGTTGAACCAAAAGATTTCTTAAACAACCTCAGCCAAGACTTATTTAAATAAGGAGTTTTTTGTTCAGGAAAAAACTTGAGAAAAGGATTGGTAAAATGCGCTTGTTCGTAATCCCCAAAAGCCGAAGCAGGGCGTTCAGCGACAGCGTTTTGCGCGATTTGAGCGCTAGGAGCAAAGCCAAGTTCAAAAGGACGGCAGAGGGGGATTTGGAAATAGACGGGGAGGGCGGAAGCGAGTATTTCGCGGAACTGGTTTTGAAGGCGGTTGCGCTGGGCTTCGAGTACAAGAAAGCGCTGAAGCTTTTGAACGACGAGTTTTTCCTCGAGGTAATAGACTTGAACCAGGCGCTCTGGGGAAAGAAAAACCGGATAAAGGAGATGAAAGCCAGGATTATCGGGACTCAAGGGAAAGCGAGGCAGACGCTGGAGTTTTTGAGCGACTGCTGGATTTCCGTTTCGGGCGAGCAAGTGACTTTGATAGGAACGTACGAGGATTTGAAGAACGCAAGGGAAGCCTTGACCAAGCTCATGGAAGGCAAGGCGCACGGCAGCGTATACTCATTTTTGGAGAAGAAAAACGCCGGGAAATAACGCGTTTTTCGACCCCTGCGGAAGACCCGGAAAAAGGTATTTAAGCACCGGATGCATAGATTATTACAGGGCGATTTTACCTCGTAAAAACGGGTTTTTCGCCTCTAAAAAAGCGTGCAAAACAATCGCGAAAAAGACGAGTTTTTTGAGTTTTGAAAACCCCCGGTTTCAACTAGCGGTTTAGTGTCGGAAATCCTGAAAGTAGTGGTGAAAATGGCTGACGGAGACGCTGTTGCAAAGCAGATTGAATCGCAATTCAAGGAGTACAGCATAGCCGAGTTCTTCAAGAAAAACAGGCAGATGTTGGGCTACGCGGGCGAAGTCCGCTCGCTCACCACGATCGTCCACGAGTACGTGACGAACTCGCTGGACTCCTGCGAAGACGCCAAGATACTGCCGGAAATCCTGATTCAAATCGACTCCCTGGCGGCTGCCGAAAGGCACACGGACGTGGGGATGGGCGACGGCGCAACGCAAACGTTCGAGGTTGACGACGACATTGCCAAAGCCGCTTCCCTGCAAGTCACCGTAAACGGCGTTTCCAAACAAAGGGGCGTTGATTACGTCATCAAGTATGAAAAGAAAGGCAAGGGAAGCGTCCGCGTTCTGCAGTTCAAGAGCGAAACTCCGGCTCCAGGCGCGAAGATAGCCGCAAGGTGGGCTGCCGGGCACTTGAAAGTCACTGCCGAAGACAACGGCACCGGAATTCCCAAGACGAAAGTAGGCGCTGCGTTGGGAAAGCTCTTGGCTGGAACCAAGTTCCTCTCGCGCGCCCAAAGGCGCGGGCAACAGGGTATTGGCGCTTCTTACGCCACGCTTTTTTCCCAGATTACCACCGGAAGGCCAATTCACGTGAAAACGGGAATGGGAATGGGCAAGGTGTTCGAGTGCGACTTGCGCATTGACATTCAGAAGAACGAACCGCACATTTCCAACCCCGAAGAAAAAATCGGCAAGATGCGCGGGTTGCGCGTTGAAGGGGAGTTTGCGGAAGTTTCCTTCGACAAGAGCGAGTACGGCGTTTACGAATACCTTCGTAGAACAGCTTTAGCCAATCCTCACGCCCAAATCACGCTTATCGATCCTGAAAAGGAACTCTCCGTTTTCCCGAGGGCAAGCAACCAAGTTCCTTCCAAGCCCAAGGAAACCCAGCCCCACCCGTTGGGGTTAAGCACTAGCGATGTTGTTGACATGGCCAAGGCCACCCAGGCGCGCAAAGTCTCTTCCTTCCTTCAAACTGATTTCGAAAAAATCTCGGGAGACAAGGTTGCGGAACTCAAGGCATTATGCCCTAACGTTGATTTCGAGAAACACCCGTCGAAACTCCAGTGGTTCGAGGCTGAAGCGATAGTAAACGCCTTCCGGAAAGTCAAGTTTTTCAACCCCGACATGGACTCGCTCGTTCCAATCGGGGAAGAGCAGATCAAGAAGAGCCTGAAAAACCTCCTGCAGCCCGAGGTTCTCGCAGTTTGCGAAAGAAAGCCGAAAGTATTCAGGGGAGGAATCCCGTTTCTCGTGGAAGCGGCGATTGCTTTCGGCGGAAAGGCGGGACAGAAGGGCTCTAATGGGACAGTAAAGGGTGAAGCCATGCGCTTCGCCAACCGCGTTCCGCTGTTGTTCGACTCTGGAAGCTGCGCCACGATGGAAGCGGTGAAGAGCATAGACTGGGGGCGTTATGACTTGAAAAACTGGGAGGGCATGCCCGTCTCGATTTTCATCAACTTCGTGAGCGTTTACGTTCCTTACACGGGCGCCGGAAAACTCGCCATTTCAAACGAGGACGAGATTGTCGCGGAAATCCGCTTTGCTTTGATGGAGTGCGCGAGGGAGGTGGCGATTTACCTGCGCGGCTTGCAGAAGGCTGAAGAGCAGGAGGAGCGGAAGAAGATTTTCTTCAAGTACATCGGGGAAGTCGCGCAGGCGTTGAACGAGATTACGGGAAAGTCCAAGGCAGAGTTGGAAGAAAAGTTGAAGAAAATCGCGGAGGAAAAGACTGCTTTGCTTGAAGCAGCCGCCAACGGAGAGGCGGAGCTCGAGGAATTGGAGGAAGCTGCCGAGGAGGAAATCAAGGAGGAAGGCGAAGGCGCATGAACGTCAAACTCCGGAAGACCGTTTCCGCGTTCGGAAAGCCAAAGCATTTCGTTGCGACGGGGCTAGTAGTTGATTTGGATAAGGAAGGGGGAAGCGTTTTGCTCATCAAGCACAAGAAAATCAAAACCTGGCTTCCGCCGGGCGGGCACGTTAACGAAAAAGAACTGCCGGACGAGTGCGTCGTGAGGGAAGTCAAGGAAGAAACGGGTTTGGATGTTGAAATAGTTTCAGCCGCGTTCGACGTGGCTTGGGAGAAGGTTGAAACGCTCCACAACCCCGTGCTCGTGCAGTTGGAGGAAATTGCGGAAGGACACCCCCAGCACTTGGACTTGCAGTACTTGTGCAAAGTAATCGGGGGTAAAACGCACGAGGGTTTTCACAGGGAGCACGAGGGAATCAAGTGGTTTTCCGAACGCGAGTTGAAGGAAACGGAAGGATTGCAGAATGACGTTGTTGAAAACTCGTTGTTGGCGTTGGATAAAGCTCGAGAATTGAGGGAAAGAGGATCGTTTTGAAAAAAGGTGTTGAAGAATGACTGCGAAAACCGATGCCGCTGAAATCAAGAAAAAGCAGAATGAGGACATGAAAGGAAGGATTTCCGAGCTGAGCGAAAAGCTCATCAAGGAAGTGGACAAGAAGGAAAACCCGTTCATAGAAATTCCCATCCGCGGTTCGGCGAACGTTTACTTCGATGAGAAGGCAAAGAAAATCGTGCTTGGAGACAAGATTGCGAAAAGATATTTCTTCAACGTGGGGCACGCGAAGCGTTTTATGCAGACGATGCTCGTCGCTTCGTACGTACGAAAGGACTTGCTGGAGAACGACTTGACCGCCACTCTCAGGGACTTGTACTACGCCAAGAAGCATACGATTAAAGGGACGAAGGAAGACACGATCGACGAGCAGAAGGAAAGCGATCTAGCAATAGTCGATTTGGAAGTGGCGTTGGATTCCTTCCGCGAGCGTTTGCACTTGAGGGCAGAGCCCAAAGGCAGGATGGCGGGAGACGTTGTAATCCGCGATAGCGTTCGCGACAAGGTTGACACGATAGACTTGAGCAGGATGGGGTCGGGAGGATGGGCCGTTCCGTCGATAGTAGAACAAATCGAATTTAAGAGCGTGGACGTGGAGTACGTGCTAGTTGCGGAGAAAAACGCTATTTTCGACCGTTTGAACGAGGATGGTTACTGGAAAAAACAAAAATGCTTGTTAATGACAACCGCAGGGCAGGCGGCCAGGGGAGCAAGAAGGCTTCTCCAAAGGCTTTCAACAGAACTCAAGCTACCGGTTTACTGCCTTACGGACGCAGACCCTTACGGGTGGTATATTTACAGCACTATGAAGTACGGAAGCATGGCGTTGGCGCACGAAAGCGACAGGCTGGGCTGTCCGGAAATGAAGTTCCTCGGAATGACGATTACGGACATCGAGCACTACGACTTGAAGAACGTCACCATCAGAGCCAAAGAGGTAGACATAAAGCGTGCGGAGGAAATTCGCGATTACCAGTGGTTCAAGGCGAAAGAATGGCAGATGGAACTCAAGAAGTTTCTCGAAAAGCAAATCAAAGCCGAAATCCAAGCCCTTTCGTCCAAAAACCTGCAGTATATCAGCAATGTCTACCTTCCCGAAAAAATAAAAAACAAGGACTTTCTTCCTTAATCTGGTGGTAATAATGCAGGGAAGGTTTGAACCGCGTTCTGTCGCAAAAGAGTTGCTTGAGCATGAGAAGAAGCTCAACGGCATGGATTTGATTGCCATTGAAAAATGGAGAGAGCATGAGCGGTTCAAGCGCAATTACGGCGAGTACTTGGATGACGTTGAAAGAAACCATTCTGGGAGCAGTGCTTACCCGGACTTGGGTCCGGTAACCGGCCGTCCCGAACACATGGACGAACAAACTTTGTTGAAGTTTCTGGCGCAAAAGTGGAGTTCCGTCAAGAAGGCCGGGGATCAATACCGACAGTAAAAAAGCCTGTTTCTCCTGAAAAAAGGCAAGGAATAAAGACTTCCTGCAGTAAGCTTTTTTCATATGCCTTTTTCAAGCCTTGTGAAATACGTTAAGGGAGTTAGCGAAGCCCACGAGAAGAGCGGGTTGACGCTTGAAGACAGGCGTCACTTGGTCGAGGCCCACGGGCCGGCAGTAGGGCTGGTCGAACGGATAGCTAAGCTGGATTTTTCGAAAGTAAGGGAGAGCGGAGGTCCCGCTTATGCCGAAGCCCAGAGGCTGTTGCGCAAGCTCGGCCACTATGAAGAAGCACTGGCGGCTGCATTCCAGGCCGAAGAACGCCTTCCAA